>JBAUXH010000112.1:0-3479 GCA_049584155.1 Solirubrobacteraceae bacterium | reverse complement strand
CGCCCTCGGTCCCAATCGCGACGCCCTGGCGGAGCGCAACGCGCCCGAACGCGACGGGCCGGGCCGGGCGAGCGAGGACGAGGCGGTGGTGCTTGTCTCGGGCGGGCTAGGGCTCGTGTATCTGCCGCTCAGCCCTGAGCGACTGACGCTCGAGCAGATCTCCGAGTCCCATCCGCGCCTGCTCGACACCCTCAGCGCCCATCCCGGGGTCGGGTTCGTGATGGTGCGCTCGCGCGTACACGGAGCGCTCGTGATCGGCGGCGGCGGATGCAGACATCTGGCGGACGACACCGTCGAGGGCGCGGACCCGCTCGCACACTTCGACCCGACGGCAGCCGAGCACCTGCGCCGTCATGACCAGTTCCCGCACTGCCCGGACATCCTCGTCAACTGCATGTATGACCCGGCGGCCGACGAGGTGGCTCCGTTCGAGGAGTTCATGGGCTCCCACGGCGGCCTTGGTGGGCCGCAGACGCACCCTTTCGCCGTCATCCCAAATGAGTGGAGCGATCCACCCGCCCCGATCGTGGGCGTGGAGGCGATGCATGCACAGCTGATGGACTGGGTCGAGCAGTCGCGCCACCGCGGCAGGGGCGAGGCGAGGAGCACGGTCGAGTAACGGCCACCGGCTGAGCGCATAACAGCGGCGCCCCGTGCGATCAAGCCGCCCGCCGGCGTCCGCGGCGACCCATGGTCTAGGCCTCCGGCAGGGCGGCCCGCAGGCGCTCGGCGATCTCGTGCACCTCACCGGGGGTGTGCGGCCCGTCTCGCCGGGCGAGTCGCGCGACCCCACGTAGGCCGGCGATGCGCACACCGTCGAGCGTGGGGCTGGAGAACAGCGGCAGGCCACCGCTCTCGACGAAGCACATCGCGCCGATCACGATGACGCCACTGCCGAGCAGCTCACTGACCGCCGCGACCTGCCGACAGACCCCCTCGACGAGCTTGGTCTCCTCGCGCCCGGCGATCAGCAGGCGCTCGCGAGACTCGCCGCCGAACAGGCCGCCTGCGCGACGCACCCTCACCCTGCCGCGGCTGCGCTTGGCGTCGATCACGGTCACACCGCCCGGGCCGATCGCGAGGTGATCGATGTTCGTGCGTGATCCCGGTATGCGCCGGTGGTGCACCAGTAGAACGCCGTGCCGGTGCAGCAGGGCGTGCAGGCGCCTGGCCGTGCCCCCCACAGATCCAGAATCGTTCATGCGGCGAGAATCTACCGCTTGGCCGAATGTTCCGCACGTTCACCCGGATGGAATTAGGCGACGGCGCGCAGGGCCCGGTAGGGCTCGCCCGCGAGCTCGCGCACGAGCGCGTCCACGACGCCCTCCTCGTCCTGCTCACGTCCGTCGGTGACGGCGCCGATCACCGCCCGCTTGCGCTCCAGCAGCGTCGCGATCGTCTCGTCGATCGTGCCCGCTGCCAGTAGGTAGGTCGCGTTGACGGCGTCCTGCTGGCCGATGCGATGACACCGGTCCTCGGCCTGGTCGTGCTTGGCCGGCGTCCAGTCGAGCTCCAGGAACACGACGTTCGAGGCTCGCGTCAGCGTCAGGCCCTGGCCGGCGACCTCGATCGAGCAGACGATCAGCTGATTATCCGCGCCGCCGTCGGGCGCCTGGAACTCGCGCAGCGAGGCATCCCGGTCTGAGTGAGTGTCCTCACCAAGGATGTGCAGCGCCCGGGGAAAGCGCTCGAGCACCGCCCGCTGGATCTCGCGATGCTTAGCGAACACGACCAGCCGCTCGCCCGAGGAGCAGAAGTCGTGGATCCAGGCGAGCGCCGCCGCGAGCTTGCCGCGGGCGGCCAGCTGCTTGAGCGCGTTCAGCCGCACGAGTCGCTCGGCGCGCAGCGCAGCCGCGACCTTCGCGTCGAGCTGGCGCAGATCCAGTGGTTGACTGCGCAGCCACGCGATCACGTCGCGCTCGGCGAACCGATACTCGTGCTCGTTGTCGAGCTCGATCGGCACCACGCTGCGCGTCTTCGGCGGCAGCTGCGGCAGGACATCGATCTTCAGGCGTCGCACGAAGCAGCGCGCGCGCAGATGCCAGTGCAGGCGCAGGTGGGCGTCCCCTCCACGAAAGCGCTTGCCGAACTGGGCGCCCGAGCCGAAGTCGCCCAGCCTGCCGATGATCCGCAGCTGCGAGATCAGCTCCGCTGGGCGGTTCATCACCGGCGTGCCCGTCAGGGCGAGTACGAGACCGTCGGGCGGCACCACGGACGCGAGCCGCTGGGCGGCCTTGGTGCGCTTGGCCGCCGCGTTCTTACAGTAGTGAGACTCGTCGAGCACGAGCGCACGCGGCGCGAGTGCGCGCAGCTCATCCAGCCGTGCGGCCACGATGTCGTAGTTGACGACCGTTATGTCCGCCCCTACTCCCAGCCCCACAACCAGCGAGCCCGCGGCCCCCCGAGGCGAGCCCGCGGCCCCCCGGCCATCGACCCCGGTCCCCACCAGCGCGCGTGCGCTGCGCTGGGGCAGCCAGCGCTCGATCTCCGCTAGCCAGTTCAGCTTGAGGCTCGCCGGGCATACGACGACCGCCGGAAAGGCCTCGTCGGCCTGCAGCGCCGCCAGCGCCTCGATCGTCTTGCCGAGCCCCTGCTCATCGGCGAGAAACGCTCGTCGCTGGGTGAGCAGATAGTTCACACCGGCCCGCTGGAATGGCTTTAGTTCTCCGCCGAGACCGGGGACCTCCAGCTCGGCGTCGGTCCCGGCCGAGAGCGCGACGAGCCCCTGCGCTTGGGCGTGCTGCTCACGGACCTCCTGCAGCAGTACGAGCGCCTCGGGGTCCACCCAGGTTCCGTGCGCGGCGAGGAAGCGATCGAGATCGGGCACGCAGAACGGGTCTGCGCGGATCGCCGGGAGCTGGGCGTGTGCGTGGCCACCGCCACGACGAGACGCGGGCCCGGCCGCGCCTGCCAGCGCCGCGAACTCCTCGAGTTGCGCCCTGTCATGTCCGGGCGCGAGCACGAACGTCGGATCCTCGTGAATGCTCGAGATCTCCAGCACCGCCGGGGGAGCCGGCCGTTGCGCTTCTAGCGCCTCGACACAGCGCGCGGCGGCGTCGCTGATCCAGCCATCGAGCTGCTGTTCGTCGATCAGCTGCCAGGAGTCGAGCGTCAGCGGGACGCTCGCGCCACCCGGCGCACTCGCCGCGCGCTCGCGCACCTCCGGCGGCAGGCGATCGATATCCCCCAGAAGCAGGAACTCGGGCGCGTCTCGCTCGCCCGCTACCTCGATCGTGCCGTGCCAGCGTTTGGCGCGCTCTCGCCTGGCGCGCTCCCGTCCGGTGTCGGCCTCTGCGCCGAGCGCACCAACGCCGGGCACCTGCTGTGCGGCGCGAGCGCGCTGTGCGACCTCGGTGAGCGCGTGCATCGCGTCTTCGGTCAACCGCAGGCGCGACTCCTCCTGTACATGCAAAGCGCCGACGATCCGCTCCGAACACTCATCGAGCGGGATCATCCCCCGCCCGATCAGCGGCTGCTCG
>JBAUXH010000111.1:0-1501 GCA_049584155.1 Solirubrobacteraceae bacterium | reverse complement strand
TCCGACAGATGGGGTGGACGGCCCCAACGGCATCGGTGTGCCAGAGTACGGGTCGTGAGAACCTGTAGAGAGGGAGCCGCCCGCGATGAGCATTACCATGATCGGCCTGGACACCGCCAAGTCCGTCTTTCAAGTGCACGGCGTGAACGAGGCCGGCAAGGTGGCGATGAGGCGCAAGCTGCGACGAAGCGAACTGATCCCGTTCTTCGAGCAACAGCCGGCCTGCATCGTCATCATGGAGGCGTGCGGCGGTGCCCATCACTGGGCCCGGGTCCTGTCAGGTCTTGGACACGAGGTGAAACTAGTCGCGCCCGAGGCCGTCAGACCCTTCGTGAAGAAGGGCAAGAAGAATGACCCGGCCGATGCAGCGGCACTCTGCGAAGCCGCGTCGCGGCCTGACATGATGTTCGTGCCGGTCAAGACGATCGAGCAGCAGGGGATCCTGGCCTTGCATTCGGCCCGATCCCTACTGGTCAAGCAGCAGACGATGCTGGCGAACGCCATGCGCGGCCTGGCGAGCGAATTCGGCCTGACCGTTCCGCAGGGTATCGGCAGGCTCGAGGAGTTATGGGCGTTGGTCGATGCAGATAGGGCCTTCCCGGAGAAGGCACGCCAGGTGTTCACGGGATTGTTCGAACAATGCTCCGGGCTCGCCGCAGGCATCAGCGCATTGGAAGCCGAGATTGTCGGTCACGCACGGCACGATGAAACCGCGCGCCGCCTGGCAACGATCCCTGGTGTCGGCCCGATTACCGCGTCGTTGATCGCAGCGACGGTTGTCGACATCGGCTTGTTCAAAAGTGCACGGCACTTCGCCGCTTGGCTCGGGCTGGTGCCGCGACAGTATTCCACCGGTGGGAAGACCCGCCTTGGTCGGATCACCAAAACGGGCAACCGGGAGATCCGCAGGTTGCTTGTCCTCGGTGCCACGTCGATGGTTTACCGAGCCCCACAATGGAATAGCGTCGTCGGGATGTGGACGAGAGGGATTCTGGAGCGCCGCCCTGTCAGGTTGGTGACGGTCGCTCTGGCGAACAAGATTGCGCGCATCGCATGGGCGTTGATGACGCGTAAAGAGGTCTACCGGGCGAAAGGGCGTGTTGTGGCCGCAATGGAAGCGGCGGCGTGATGTTCTGGCGCAAGGCGGTGGGCGCTGGGCGTAAGCCCGGCTGATCCGGTCAGGAAACGCTGAACCGCGTGGTGGGATAGACTGTGGTCAAGAACAGTTCAGGCAATACCGGTAGCAGCCTTGTGCATTGAGCACGCCCGACAGATTGGTGCCTGACACGCATGCGCACACCCATGATGGCCAGCGGCAAGTGCCGCGCGACAGGTCGGACATAAGGGCGCAACTGACCGGATCCTTCACCTACGTCGATCAGCGGTTCATAAAGGAACGCCAGGCAACGCAGAGGGACATCACCCATCCATTGCACTCGTGACGCGTCACGGTATCAAACTCCGATGCCAGGACCACCACCCCGCGGCGAACGATTGCGGG
>JBAUXH010000110.1:0-11595 GCA_049584155.1 Solirubrobacteraceae bacterium | reverse complement strand
TCGTGGTGCTCGCGCTCGCCCTGGGCGCCCCCCACACCGTAAGCCAGGACTACCAGCGCTTCATCGGCGGCGCCACCACCCGCGGCGGCGACCTGCGCCAGCGCCTGACCGACCCCTCCAACAACGGGCGCACCGACCTGTGGCGCGTGGCCCTGCACGGGTTCTCCGCCTCTCCGCTGCACGGCTACGGCGCGGGGATGTATCAGACGCTGTGGGACCGTAACCGTCCCCACTACGTCTACACGATCAACGCCCACAGCCTATATCTGCAGGCGATGGCCGAGTTTGGGATCGTGGGCCTGCTACTGCTGTTGATCCTCATCGGCGCCGTCCTTACCGGCCTGGCCGTTCGCGCCCGCGGGTCGCGGCGCTCGATCTACGGCGCCCTGCTAGCGGCCGCCGTCGTGTGGGCGCTGTGCGCGGGCGTGGACTGGGATTGGGAGATGCCCGTCGTCACGCTCGGCTTCTTCGCCGCCGCCGGCGCGGCCCTCAGCCCCCGCACGGGCCTGCGGCCCGGTTGGGTTCCAGGCCAGAACAGCCGCATGATCCTCAGTGTGCTCTGCCTGTTCACGCTCGTCACGCCCGTGCTGATCATCGGCTCGCAATCCCGTCTCGACGACGCCAAGCACGCGCTGTCCGCCTCAGACTGCGCCAGCGCCGGCTCCTCCGCGCTCTCTTCGATCGGCTGGCTGGACGTACGCCCGGAACCGTATGAGATCATCGGCTTCTGCGACATCGCCCGCGGGCAGCCCCGGCGTGGCGTGGAGGCGATGCGCCAAGCGGTCCAGCGCGACCCGGGCAGCTGGGAGACCTACTATGCGCTCGCCATCGCCCAGGCATCCGCCGGCATCGACCCCCGTCCGGTGGCCGCTCGCGCCCTGCGCATGAATCCCCGCGACCCCCTCACACGGCAGGAGGTCCGCCAGTTCGCCACCGCCAGCTCCAACGAGTGGGTGATCCGCGCGGCGATCGTACGGAGCGCGGCGCTGCGCGCCAACGAGCTGTCGATCGCCCCCTCCTGACCCGCGCCGTCGTCCCCTCGCCCGCGCCCCATGCCGTCCGTGTGGGGGCGCGCCGCGTGGGAGCCTCAGCCGAGCTCCTCGCGCAGCTTGCGCAGCGCCCGATACACGCGGCCCTCCACGGTGGTCAGCCGCTCGCCGGTGAGCTTGGCGATCTCCGGCACCGTCAACTCGGCGCCGAAGCGCAGGGCGATCGCTTCGCGCTCCTCCTCGCTCAGCGCCGCCAGGCCGCGGCCGACCAGGTCGCGGTCGGCGACTCCCTCCAGCGCGCCCATCGACTCCGGCCCCGGTCCGCTGGCGATGCGCTCCAGCGCCCGGCCTTCGGTTTTGCGCCGCCGCGCGTGGTCGCGCAGGCAGTTGAGCGCGATCGCATACAGCCATGTCTTCTCGCTCGCCTTGCGCGGATCGAAGCGCCGCCGTGCGCGCAGGGCCCGCTCGAAGGTGTCCGCGAGCAGGTCCTCCGCAAGGGCCCGATCGCCGGTGCGATAGCTAAGGAAGCCATAGAGCGCCTGAGCATGCTCCGCGTACAGTCGCTCGAACCTGTCGTCCTTCATCCCCGGCATCATCTCCGATATCGGCAGTGCAGCCGAGTCAAAAAAGTCGCGATCAGGAAACGGCCGGCTCGCGCGTATAAGTCCACATGAGCCGTTCACACAACGAGGATCGCTTCTCGGATGACCTCCAGGAGGTCGCCGACGTGCTTCGCGATCAGCGTCCAGCGCTAACACCCCTCGAGCTTGACCGGATCAAGCTGCGGGCGATGAGCGCGACACGTCGATCCACCTCACCAGGAAAGGGATTTTTCATGAGGTCACGCCTGACGACAGCCCTTACAATCGGATTCCTCACCCTCGGCACCGGTGGCGCTGTCGCGCTGTGCGGTGGCGGCGGGGGCTTCGGCTTCGGCGGGGACCATGGTGGCAGCGCCGGCTACCACCAGTACCGTCCGCCGGGATGCCCGCCCGATTGCGGCCACGGCCACGGCGACGGTGGCGGTAAAGGTAAAGATAAAGACCACGGTCACGGAGATGGCGGCGGCGGTGGCGATAAAGGCCACGGCAACGGCGGCGGCGGTGGCGGCGATAAAGGCCACGGCAACGGTGGCGGCGGCGGTGGCGACAAAGGCCACGGCGACAAAGGCCACGGCGACAAAGGCCACGGCGGTCACAACCACTGACACGCGCCCGACAAGCTGGGCAGCACGGGGAGGGTCCGCCGATCGCGGGCCCTCCCTTCTTTTTGCGTAGGGTGGGGTGATGCAGCAGAGGCTGGCCGCGGCGATCGTGTGGGGGGCGGTGTTTTGCGGTGTTGCGGGCGCCGCCGTGGCGCTGCACACGCGCGGGAGCGAGGAAGTGTTTCGTTACGAACAGTCACGCTCGCTGACCCTCAAGCCTGTGACGGTGCTGAGCGCGGCCCACGTGCAGGCGGTCGTCGCGCAGGCCCCCGAGCCGGTCGCGGCCGCCCAGCGCACCCGCCCGATACACGTGCTCTGCCGTCCCGGCGCCACGGGTGTCCTACGCAACCCCTGGTCCTGCACGATCGTCTATCGCTCCGGCACGGTGGCCCAGTACAGGGTCCTCGTCCAGCCCAACGGGCACTACACGGGAACGGGCCCCGGGATCATCAGCGGCTGTTGCGTGCAGACCCCCACGCTGGACTGAAACGCGCGTGTTCTGAGCGGCCCAGCGTGCCGGCTGTCAGTCAGCCACGCAGGGGTCGCTGGGCCCCATCGAATGGGTGTATCCCGCTCGATGAGGTCGCGAATTGGGGGACGGTGAAGTCGAGCTCGGTATCGACGCGGCTGTAGATGAGCCGGAGACCCTCTCGGATACGAGCGGATCGTCGAGACCCGGTGCGAGTGGCGAGCTTGGCGAGTATTTTGGGTCGTATCCTCGTAGGTTGTGGCGTATTCGACGGCCGTGGGCGCGGAGCGTCCCGCTCCGCTAACGCGGCACCGGTCACTACGATGCTCTACGCCGGTATCCGAGGCGCGCCGGATACCAAGCCCGGCGCAATTTCCCGAAGGAGGCACAGGACGGTACCCAATCCCTATAAGATGATCTTATTGATACGACGTTCATATTACCCGCAAATCTCGTACTATCCAGAAACTAGTCAACGATTCAGTCAAAGGTTGCCTATGTTACCTCGCAGTACTCTCTCAGCGCTTCGCAAGGAACTGGTCTATAGGCGTCAGCGCATTGCGATGCGGACTAGTACGTCGGCGCTTGAGCTGCGTCATCAGGCAAACTATCTAGAGTTGGCGCGGAACACTGATTGGCTCAGCTCCCCACCGGTGAGCGCGCCCGGCGGCACAGCAAGCTATTCGCTCCTCTACGTGCTTCTGTCGCTTCTACGTACCGGTAGCTTTACGCGCATCATGGAGTTCGGCGTAGGACAGTCATCCAAGCTGATAGGGGCATATGTAGCCTCAAATCCAGACGCCACAAGTGTGCATGTCGAGCATGACAAAGAGTGGCTTGACGTAGCCGTACCGCATTCCCCACGGATCCAGAGAGTGTATGCCCCGTTGACGGATACGGTGGTATTTCGCCGTAAAGTTAAATGGTATGCGATGGAGCGTCCAGCATCACAGTTCGATCTTATCTTGGTTGACGGTCCTCCGGCTTGGAATAGGGGCACGCGTTTTGACCGACATGGAATTCTGAATTGGATACCCGAGATACTTGCTGACGACTTTGTCTTGATGTTTGACGATGCAGCGCGAATGGGCGAGCGCAGAGCGGTAGCAGAGACCAAACGCCTATTCTCTGCGGCTGATTACACGACGCTTAGTACAGACTATACCGGGGGCTCTAGTCAGACGGTATTTGCCACGCCCAAGTTTCGCAATGCTGTGTATCTCTAGACGCTCTCGGCTATATCTATGGTGCATTGTCGATCACGGCGTTTAGATAGAGATACGACAACTATGAACATCAATGCTTGAAGGAAATATCTAGCTGCGTATCCGGCACTTGCTCCTGTCGTTCCAAAGCGTATCTGCCCGATGACAACTAGAACTGTCCCAATGATGGCAGGTATAACTAGACACCGAAGCGCATCTGTCTCTCGTCCGCGCGTATATAGCATGGGTACAATGGGGCTGGCAAAGAAGAGTGGTGGGATGGCGAGGAGCATAATCTGCACCGGGCCGACGGCGACCGTGTACTTATCTCCAAAAAGAAATGGGACTGCCCATGGGGCTAGTACCAGACCAATCGCACCAGCTGCTACTCCTAGCACCCCCATCGCTACTGGGATACGCCAACTGTCTGCTTGTGTGTCGCCTGTTCGTGAAAGGAAAGGGTACAAGGTGGTTGAAGCGATAAAGGGCACAAGTGCCGCCGTTGTGACGATCTGAAAGCCCAGAGCAAAGTAGCTGGCACTAATCACAGAGATCGTTCCCACCAAAGCGGTATCCAACCTTGGCAGGAATGTGATCGCTGCTGAGTTCATTGCAAATGGAGCTGTTACTTTAATGAGCGCAAAGCTCGAGCCGATCTTTGGGGCGCCAGTTCTACGTCCAAACAAAGTCCGTCGATAATCGAGTAGGAATCGGCCGGAGCCGGCAAGGACATGTGCAATCGCTATGCCAAGCACCCCTGCTCCGAGGACCAAGGCTACAATGACGAGCACTAGCAGACTGAGCTTCTCGGTAAATAGAGCTGTGATCACGTGTCTGAGTTCTCGGTCTACTCGGAGGCTGGCCTCGAGCGTAATCGCGCCAGCCAAAATGGCTACGTAAGCCATAAAAGCTCCCTGTGCGAGCGCAAGTTGCGTTTCCAAATGCAGCAAGAGAGATATACCCACGACGGTAATAACTAGGAGAATTCCCGTGCGCACTATCATGCGCATAGCGCTCTCCAACATCGCTATTATCTCTGTATCTTGTTCATCGACAGACAGTGAGCCTTGTCGAATCCTTGCTCCTTCTCGCAAGATCCAAGCCGTCAGCCCTGAATCGACGACAAACGATAGAGCGAGACTCAGGCTCAAAAGACTTGAAAACAAACCGAATTGGTATGCCGATAGCCCTCTAGCAAGAAGAATCATCACCAGAGCCGCTGTGGCAGTGAGAACGCCTTGGGATATGAGCATTAGGCCACTGTCGCGTAGCCATGCGCCGGTCCAGCGAGTAGTGGTAGGGTTATTCATGCGTGCCTAACGCATCCACATGAAAGGACCTCAGTACGTATCTTCTGCTAGGTCTGAGGTTGCGTGGTGACAACTGGAGGTACGGTTGAGGGTCGGGGGTGGCGTCGGGCCAAAAGTAGAGCGATTAGAAGTGGTGCGTATACGTAGAGCATCTTCCCCAAAGTAAGAGAGATATCGCCCCGCAACAACAAAACGAGAAGGGGTGTTACTGGTGCATAGGCTATTAAGCTCAAATCACTTGAGCTGTGTACCACCAGGCGATCGTATAGAAACCGGAGGAGAAAGCCTAGAAGCGCCATTCCTAGAGCAACGCCTATAAGGCCAGAGTCATAATAAAAGTCACCAATAATAGTGAACTCTGTATTCGCACGCGAAATCTGATAGTCAGCCGGGAACAAATCTGCGTAAAGGGTCTCAGCGTAAGATTTTGGCTTATTTGGCCACAGGCTTTTTGGTATCCAGTGCACCGCTGTGCTGTACAATAGAAATCCTGGTTCGGGATGCCAGAGGTTCCCTTTTGTTTGCACCTCAATCGCCAGCGCTGGAAGCTCCTCCGTAGTTGCCCCGAGTAGCAGTCTCCCAAACGGGGACGAGTGGACAGCAGACGCAGCGGCTGTTGAATCGCCACGACTACTTGCGAGGGCAGACAGTCCTAGTCCTGCAATGATGAGCGCGACCATAACCGCTACGAGGCCTGGTCTCTTGCCGCGGTGGAGATAGAAATAGATGACGACCGACGCGACCGGTAGAATACCGTAAAAGCGGATTCCTGCAAGCCAGTAGCTGACAACAACGATCGCTGCGATCGCCAGCCCAGCAGCTCGTAGTGCAGGGCGGTAGCCGGAGCGCAGAGCAAAAAACAACAGCGCGGCTGGGGTTGCCAGCAGTGGAGAGTAATAGAGATAGGCGGACTGGCCCTCTTGGCCATAGGCGAACTGATTAAGACTTCCTCGTCGCAGTGCATCGATGGTAACTGCCAATCCAGCCGCACCCGCTATCGTCGCCACCATTACCGTTGGGAAAAATGGAAGTGATACTCTGCGCGCTGACTTATTTGCAGCAGGCGGCGGTGCGATTCGAAAGCTATACCCAATAAAAAATGTGATGCCGCCCACTAGGGCCAGTGCCAGTGCCTGATCAAGGTCAGGCTTGGCATTGAAAGCCTCTCGTAGCGTATAGTCATGACCTAGTCCCATGGCAATAGGGCGGAGAACAAACATGACGACCCACATAACCGCAAACGGAACAATTGGCTCAAATGGGTCAAGTCGCCCAAATCTAGCTTTGACTATGACCGCGCCAATGACACTGAGAAAGATCGCAGCTACCAGGATGGCAGTATTACTCTCGGGGAGTAGAGTCAACCCGCCTCCGATGGCTATTGCAATGGCGCATATTGCGACCGTCCGCCATACATTCCAGTGAGAGACGGGAGGCCCAGCTCGCACGGGCCCGGTGCGGATCATTTTACGCCTTCCAGCGAGCTAGATGACTTCGATGGTTCACGATGTTTGAGGGATGCATCAAAGGCCTCTATATAGCGACTGACACACATAGACACATCGAAATGATCACACATCCTGGCACGACCGGCGACGCCGAACTCCTGACGAAGGCGTGGGTTGGCCAACAATACCTCTACTTGCCGTGCCAGCTCGGGCGGGTTATTGGACTGTACTATGTATCCGTTTTCTCCACTGCGCACCACCTCAGACACCGCTCCGACATCGGTAGCCACTACTGGTACTCCACAGGCTAGGGCCTCCATGGCGGTTGTGGTTGTGCCCTCTGATTGGGGCACGGAAGAGATGGCAAATACATCCATTGCTGCATAATATCTCTCGGTGGCTGTCTTGTCACCCAACCAGAGAATTTGTGAATGAGTCAAGCCGAGACCCGCCTGGACTGACTCAAGATGACGAAGATGTCCCTTGTGTGCGTCGTGTGCTGACCCAATAATGAGGAAGCGCGCCTGCGGGTATCTCTTTACAATCTCTGCTGCCGCATAAAGGAAGCCCTCGAGACCCTTCTTTGGGTTGATCGCTACAACCTGTCCTATAATCGGCACGTCGTCCTCAATACCGAGCTCGTGACGAACTTGGCGACGGCTGTCGTTATTTGCCACAAATCTCGCGGTGTCAACTGGTGGTGGAATAACAAAATATGGCTGCGGTAGGCCTTCTGTGCCGTGATGTTGTTGGCGCAGGCTTGCACCTCCATAGATCACCCCGTCGGCAAGGTGGCGTACAAAAGGCATCACTAGCCGCTGCAAGATTCTCGGGACCGAGGTGTCCACGATCTGCCACAGAACGGCCCTATTCTCGAGGCGTGCAGCAATGGCCGCATGTGGCATGACCAGGTTGCCAACCAGCACCACATCTGGATTCCAGCGACGTATCTCTTTGCGGAGCCCACCGATCTCTTTAGGGGCAAAGACTAGGGTGTGAATATTGACCCGAGGATCTCGTATGCGCCGAATACGACTCAGTGGGATGGTGGTGACCTTTACCCCGGAGTCACTCAGCCACGGTGCGGCATTCCCTGGCTCTGTGGGAAGTACGATCTTGGTTTCCCAACCGAGCTCCCGCAACGGTTTGGCTATTCTCAAGACCCGGTTGTGCGGCCCGCCAAATGCCGGGTAGTGCATTACAAAGAGCGCTCGTTGCCGTCTCTTGTTGCGTGACGAGCTTGGAGTTCCGTTGGTCATCCTGCTGCTCGTTTATCTTGAGTGGTCTATATCGGCGCTAGGGGTAGGGACGAGCGAGGCACAAAGTAGGATGGTGGCGTAGGCCGACTCGCCACGATTATATCCATCCCCGGTTTCCTTGGTCGTCATGAGGCGTGAGCACCTTGGCGCTGCCCAGCTTGCCAGCCTGCATCTTTCGGTGTCTCGTCATTGACCGGCCTGATCGGCTACCTTGCCAATAACAGGATCGAACCATCGACGGATGGAGAGTCAGTGCCAACAGCAATCGTAACCGGCTCTGGAGGCCTGATTGGCTCGGAGTCGGCGCGCTATTTCGCCCAACAGGGCTATGATGTCATCGGCCTCGATAATGACATGCGGGCCTATTTCTTCGGGGTGGAGGCGTCTACCAGGCCGTCGAGCGAGCGCCTTGGGAGCGAGCTTGGTGAGTCCTTTCGGGCGGTGGATCTGGACATCCGCGACCGGGAGGGCATTGAGCGCCTGTTCGCTGAATATGGGTCTCAGATCGACCTAATCGTGCACACAGCTGCGCAACCCTCTCACGACTGGGCGGCGAGGGAGCCCCATACGGACTTTGGTGTTAATGCGGTGGGAACTCTGAATCTGCTGCAGGCTGCGCGCGATCACTGCCCGAACGCGACGTTCATCTTCACGTCGACGAACAAGGTCTATGGTGACCGCCCCAACGACCTTCCGCTGGTGGAGCTGGACACTCGCTGGGAGCTGCCGGAGGATCACGAGTGGTTTGGGGGCATTCCGGTCGACATGTCGATCGACCGCTGCACCCACTCGGTGTTTGGCGCCTCGAAGGTGGCGGCCGACATCATGGTGCAGGAGTACGGCCGTTACTTCGAGATGCCCACCGTCTGCTTTCGCGGCGGCTGCCTGACCGGCCCACAGCACGCGGGCGCTCAGCTGCACGGCTTCCTCGCGTACCTGATGAGGTGCACCGTCACGGGCGATCCGTACACGATCTTCGGCTACAAGGGCAAGCAGGTTCGCGACAACATCCACGCCCATGATGTCGTCCGCGCGTTCGACGCCTTCCAGAAAGATCCGAAGGTGGGTGCGGTCTACAACCTCGGCGGCGGCCGCGCGTCGAACGTATCGATGCTGGAGGCGATCGAGCTCTGCCAGCGGATAGCCGGGCGCGAACTCGACTACACCCTCTCAGACCAGGCTCGGATCGGCGACCATCAATGGTATGTCAGCGACTTCGGGTCCTTCGAGGCGGACTATCCCGACTGGCGGCTCACCTACGGGATCGAGGATGTCCTGAAGGACATCTACGAGTACAACATCGAGCAGTGGAGTTCGAGCGCCGTCGCGTAGCGAAAGCGCCGCGGGCTACTTGCCCTCCTCGATGACGTCCCTGAGAACACCCTCGAACTTCGCGGCGATCGCTCTCGGATGGAAGTTCTCGTTAGCATAGGCGAAGCCGGCGGCGCCGGCCGTCTCGAGCGCGCCTGCATCCCGCAGCTTCGCCGCGGCGAGGGCGGCGAACTCCTGCGGAGTGCTCGAATCCGTCACCCAGCCCGCGCCGGACTCCCTGACGATACGAGCGGTCTCGGAGTCGGGGTTCACCGAGGCGATGACGGGAATCCCGTAAGCCATATAGGTCATCAACTTCGATGGGAGATTGAACTCCTGAATCCCCGCTCGCTGGCTGACGAGACCGATGGATGCGGTCCGCAACTCAGGCTCGAGTTGCTCACCGTAGAGCACGCCCGGCATGTGTACCCGCTCGCTCTGCGCGTGGCTGCGCACCTCCTCGGCTGCGACGCCATGGCCGGCGATCACGAGCTGCGCGCCAAGCCCCTCGAGCTCCGCGCTGTCCTGGAAGGCGTCCACGATTCGATCGAGGCCCTGTGAGTGGCCGATGTTGCCCATCGCGAGAATACGAGGGGCCGACGTCCCTATCGCATCCAGATCGACGGGGTGGGGTGTTTGCCGGCTGGAGGGATTGAAGATGCGGACGATCTGCTCCGCCCGCACCCCCTTGGCGAGCAGATTCTCGCGAAAGGCGTCTGAGATCACAACCACGCGGTCGGCCGAGTCGTAGGTCATGCGCTCCACGCCACGCGCCGCCTTCAGCATCGGACCGGACTCGATCAGGCCGGTGGTGGCGGCGCCGTCGGTCACGATGTCCTGCACCCACATGATCCAGGGGGTGCGACGAACCCAAGAGAACGCCATCGCCGCGGCTAGCGCTGGGAAGCACGGTGTCACGGCGACGATCGCGTCTGCCCCCGGCAGCAGGGGCGCCGCCAGTCCCTGCGCGAGAGCGAAGCTGAGCTCCTGGCGCATACGCTGCGCCCCGCTGTCGCGCCCGATCCACAGCGGCAGGCGCAGGACGGGGATGCCGTCGCGGGTCTCCCGGTAGGGCCGCAACCGCATCCCCCAGGTCGGTTCCGGGTAATGCGGGTGCGCCGCGACGACCAGCACCTCGTGGCCCCGTGTGGACAGCTCCATCGCGAGCATCCGGCTGAGCGGCGCGATCCCCTGCGGCTCGGGGTCGTAGTTGTAGCTCCATAGCTGGATTCGCATAGCCAACTCAACCCTATACTGCCTTCGAAGCCGCCAATGAGCAGTTGCCGTATCCTTCCAGCTCGATATTGCACGCCTTGCGCGGCTGACGATGTGTCGTCTACTATCACGAGCTTGCGGCATTTGCCGAGCAGGCGTCAAGGGGGCGGTTTCGTTCAGACCCATGGATGCAGAATGAAGGCAGCTGAATGAATACCGAGACTACAAACCTAAGCTTGGAGCATGTTCTGGGCGTCCTCCGTCGCCGTGTGGGATGGATTGTGCTCTGCTCAGTGCTAGCCGCCGGCGCGGCCTTTGGCTTTTCCAAGCACCAGACCAAGAAGTACACCGCCACGGCCTCGCTGGTCTTCAACAACAACCAGCTCGCCCAGCAGGTAGCGGGACTTGCGGTTGCGAGCAGCAACAATCAGCAGGCTCTGCAGAACACGAACCTCAAGCTCGTCGAGCTCGGAGACATGGCGGCGAGGACCGCGGTCTTGCTGGGCCAGGGGCTGACAAAGGAAGCCGTCAGTGCCGATCTGAGCGTCAGCGCACAGACGGAATCAAACATCGTCAACGTCGCCGCAGCCGCGCCCTCGCCGGTGCTTGCCGCCGGCATCGCTAACACCTACACCACCCTGTTCGTAAAAGAGCAGCAGAACGCCAATCACGCCTATTACGCCTCGGCTCTGAAGCTCGTCAACAAGCAGTTGGCGGCGCTCTCTTCGAAGGAACGCGTCGGCACCGCAGGGCTGGCGCTGCAGAACCGCGCGCAGTCGTTGGGCGTGCTTGCGGAACTGCGCAACGGCAACGTCCAGGTCGCCCAGGCGGCGACGGTCCCGACATCGCCGTCCTCGCCGAAGACATCGAGGAATACCGTGCTCGGCGCGATCTTGGGCCTGCTGCTGGGTCTTGCGGTCGCTTTTCTGCTCGACCGCTTCGACCGCCGCATCAGAGAGCCGAAAGACCTCGAGGCCGTCTACGGCCTGCCGCTGCTCGGGGTCATTCCCGAGAGCGCCGCGCTGTCTCGTACCGCCAAGGGCAGGAAGAACTCCAGAGACGCTCTGCCGCCCGGGGAGGCGGAGGCCTTTCAGCTGATCCGCGCTCACCTGCGCTACTTCAACGTCGATCGGCAGCTGCGCACGCTGCTGGTCGCCTCGGCCGCTCCGGGCGACGGCAAGACGA
>JBAUXH010000109.1:0-18415 GCA_049584155.1 Solirubrobacteraceae bacterium | reverse complement strand
GTACACACCGATGCCACACGGCGAGCCGACGGCGCGGCGCCGGCGAGCCAGTCGAGCAGCGCCTCCTCAGCGCTCGCGTCCTTCGAGCCGACACCCCCGGCGACGATCAGCGTGTCGATCGGCGCGGGCGCCTCACCGAGGCTCGTCCCGGGAACGATCGCAAGGCCGCTGGACGTGCTCAACGGAGCGCCGTCGAGGCTCGCGACGGTGACGCGATAGCCCCGCTCGGAACGTCCAGTGGCGGCGATCAGCTGCTGGGCGCCGGCGAACACCTCCAACGGACCCGTCAAGTCCAGACTCTGTACACCCGGATACACGACGATGACGACATTCATCGGCCGCTTGCGTTTGTCCATGCGCCGATCATGGTCCATCCCGCGCTTGTCTGCAAGGACAAATTTCCAACGATTCCTGCCGCACCTTCACAGTGCACAGCGATGACCTCGGCGGCGAAGGGTATGCGGGTCTAGGATTACGATGTGGAGTCCTTCGACGCCCCGCACACCGCTTCCGAGCACGTCGCGGGCATCATCGAAGCGGCCGAACGCACGGCCGCGGAGTTGCGCGAGCAGGCCGAGTCTCGCGCGCGCGAGCGGATCGCCGAGGCCGATCGTGCCGCCGAGCACCGCGTGCAGGCCTCCGAGGAGGAGGCCCAGGAGATCCTGCACGCCGCGCGCTCCCAGGCCGAGACCGTGCGCAACGAGGCGATGGCCTCGGTCGCCGAGATCCACGGCGAGGCCGACGAGCGACTGCGCGAGGGCCAGCAGATCCGGGATGAGGCGCGCGTGGTAGCGGCGCGGATCGACGCCGACGCACGCGCGGCGGCCGAGCAGACGCTCGCTTCCGGCCACACGCAGGCCGAACAGGTGCTCGCCGCGGCCCACGAGCAGGCTCACCAGACGCTCACCAGCGCCCAGGAGCAGGCCGAGCGCTTGCTTTCGGACTCGCAGACGCAGGCCGAGCTTACGTTGACCTCCGCACGCACGGAGGCCGGCACGATCGTTGATGGCGCGCGCCAGGAGGCCGAACGACTGAGCGCCACCGCCGAGCAGGAGCTCTCCGGCCGCCACGCCGAGGCGCACGCTCGCGCCCAGGACATCCGCGCGGTCGCCCGAGCCGAGGCCCGCGAGATCGTCGGCGAGGCCCACGCCGTCGTCCATGACGTCGCCCGTGAGGGAACCGAGGTCTCCCGCAACCTACGCGAGCTCTCCTCCTCCCTGCGCAACAACGCCGAGCGACTGTTGCGCGACGTGCGCCTCGCGCACGGCAGCATGACCGCGCGGTTGGATCAAGCCGGGCCGGGGGGCGGGGCGACTGCGCGGGGATCGGGCGCGCGAGGTCGTGACGAGCCCGGCGAAGACCTTGACGTTCCGGAGTTCATTCCCCGTGGATGAGACAGGTCATCTACGCAAGGTGCTCGGCTCCTAAGGCGCTCGGCTCCTAGACCCCCGATCGCGAGACTCTCGACCACGACCGCGTTGTACGATGTCAGCACTTGGGGCTATAGCTCAGCTGGGAGAGCGCCGCCATGGCATGGCGGAGGTCGAGGGTTCGAGCCCCTCTAGCTCCATCATACAACTGTCTGTATCGTCTGGCATGTTCCTTTGTTCCGGGCCGCTGCCCTGGATGCCGAGTGTGGAGGCTGGCATCGGCATTTTTGGGGAGCACATGACGATGGCCGCCGGCAGCCGGACCTACTTCCCGTTGCGCGTGTCCAGCGTGCCGGCCAATCTGGTCATCGGACTGAAGCTGCAGCCGCCGGGCTGAGGCGGCGGGGCGCCCACACGCGGCGCCCCGCAAACGGGATGCTCAGCTATTGACGAGGCCTTTGGGGATGATCGGCACGTTGGCGAGGCCGCCGACATAGGTGACTTTGCCTTCGTATATTGCTGTGCCCGCCATCACGTTCTTGAGCTTGACGGTCACTTTGCAGGTTTCACCGGTTTTAAGTTTCTTTTTGAAGCACATGTTCAGGTCGGTGATTTCAAATTTGGCAGGTTCTGCGCCCGCCAGTTTCTGTTCCACGAGTTCCACTTCCCGGGTGCCACGGTCCTTGAGCGTGTAGAAGAGTTCTTCGTTCAGCGTCGCGCTGAACTCGAGGATCAGTGGGAAGAAGGTGATGAACTGGGCTGGAATGGCCTGCTGACCTTGCAGTTTGCCATCCACTTTTTCCTTGGGCTTCTGTTCGACGAGGGCTGTCAGTTTAGCTGCTTTGCCGAATGCTTCGAGAGTGTTTCCTTTGAGTTCGACGCTGGGGAATAACAGGCTTTCGGTGGCGTTCTTTACTTCTGCCGCGTCCTGGCCTTTGACTTTGGTTTCAGGGTATTCGGAACAACTTTTGCCGGATTCCGCTTCGAATTTCAAGGTACCGACTTCTTTTGAGGTGGGATTTTCTTTGAGTTCGTCCGCCAGCACTTTTTCTTTACTGGAGTTTTCCCGTTCCGTGAGTAACGTCGGCACGTTGGTCCATAAGACAGTGCCTTTCGTCTGCCCCGTAGTGAGCGGTAGGCAGCCGCTCTGTCCGGTCGTGCAATTCGTCAGCTTGATATCGGTCGCTAACCCTGTGCCTTCGGTTCCGACCGTACCGGCGCCCGCGAGCGAGCTGCAGGTGACGGTTTTCGTGCCCGCGGTCAGCGTGAAGGTGCCGCCCGCGAGTAAGGTCTGCTCGCCGCCGGCTTCCTCTAAATCTTCGCCCAGCATCCACGTGCCCGCGCTGGCCGAACCCGCCGTGATCGCCCCGACGGCGAGCGCTGTTAGTACGCTCGCCAGCAGGGCCGTTGCCTTGTTCATGATTGCCCTCCAGGTGTGGACCATCGCGCACCGGACACCGGACACCGGACACCGCGTGGCGCGGCCGCTCGCCGCCGGCGCATCCTCTGGTCGATTGTCGAATCAAGAGCATGATCCGAACGCTTTGTGTTCGTCAAGCGCTCCGTCGGTCGGGCGTGTGCCGTGCGCAGCGCGCTGTCGTCAGCCATGCGGTCTTGCTCAGCAGCGACGGGTCGTTTCCCGTCCGAAGCTCGCCGACGGCCGCAGAGAAAAGTGGGCGCGGATCGTCTCCGACCCGCCGCAGTCTGGGGGCTGACAAACGATCATGGGTCCCGCGGCGTGTTGTGCCGCAGGACCCATGATGATGTGTCTGGGTTGCTATTTACTGCGTTATTGGTGTGTCTGTCTTGTTATTCGCTTTCGCGGACGGATTCGGCGCCTGCTTGCTTGAGTGTGCCGTTGAGGATTGCGGTGTTGTGTCCTGCTGCTGCTGGTAGGCCGAGGATTGAGTCGACCAATGGGTCGACGAGACCTGAGAAGAATCCGCCGCAGCCAGTGACTGCTGGTGCTGCGAATGAGTTGTTGACGAGGGAGTTTTTGGAGATGACCAGGATTGCGCCTCCGCCTTCGCTTCCGAGCGTCCCGACGTTGCCCGTGATTGGTTTGTTGGGCGGGGGTGGACTTGTCGTTCCTGTTGTGAAGCCGACTACAACTGGGCTTGAGTTGGAGCCTATGTAGCATTCGCTTCCGAGGAATACGTTGTCCAGTTTGATCTTTAGTGGCAACGAGAGTGCTATGCCTTTGGCGGTGAGGAGGTTTTCCTCGTTCAGCCCGATCGAGCTCGCCGGGGCGGCTAGTTCAGTTGTTGCTGTTACGCCCGTGAATCCTTTGTTGATGAATTCGTTGAATAGTTCTTGGAGTTCTTTAGGCCATGATTTCGGGGCTTCGATCCCGAGCAGGCCCCCGGGGACGGTCTGTGGTGTTTTCGACAATGTGTTTCCGTCGGCGGCACCAACGAATTCCTGAGCGCCAGTTTCCCTGTTTTCGATGAACCCACCCTGAAGCGTGATGACGTTTTTGATCGGTACGGTCTTTTTACCGATCGTGAATTCGCCGCTTTCCGTGCTCGCGATGATACATCCGCTCAGTTCAGGATTACTCAGGGGACACTGAGCGAATTTAGCGAATTCGCCTTTGGGCGTCGCCAGGGCCGACGATGTCATGGCTCCCAGTGCCGCCAACGGCACTGCGATCGCTAGTACTGCTACGAGTGTCCCTCTACGGACCCTCGCCAGGTCTGCGATACGATCATTCATAATGACCACTTTCTTTTGTGTCTGCCAGATACACCTACGGCGCGACCATAACCGCTCCGCGAAGCCCCTGCAAGGATCGTTTCTAACTTTAGAATAATCGCAAGGATCGCGACTATTACAAGAACCATGATCAAGGGCACGGCCCGTCCCGACCATCGAGAAGAGGGATTCGACAGTCGACCCGAGAGACGGGCCTCACGCGCGCGCTGGGTCCTACAGCCTGAAGCTCACGTTCCTGGTGGCTGACCCCACGTTGTTCTTGAACGCCACCCTGAACTTGATCTTGTGATGATGTTCATGAGCCGTCCTCCCGCTCCTGGTCAACGACACCTTTAGCTGATGCGTGCCTGCGCCAAACGTCTTCCTGATCCTCCGCAGGCCACTGCCGCTGACGGTCACCGTCCCCTGCTGAGTACTCGCAACCGTAACCAGCAGAGTACTGCCCCTGACCTTGACCTTAGAGACCTTGACCTTCGGCTTGGCGCACCCCGTCACACCGATCAACGTGCTCTGGGTTTTCACGGCCCCATTCTGCCCCGTGATGACCGTGGGCATCGTGAGACTCTGCCCACACAAATTCCCACTCGGTGACGCCAGCGCTGAGTGCGGACCCTCCGGCAGGTTCGTTTCAAACGAGATGATCGGCGCATCGGGGACCGTTTCGAATTTGGAGTATGTGATTCCGTTTTTGATGTCCGTCTTGCCATCCAAGCGAATCTGCACGCCCCCGCCCTGCAACACAAACTCGACATCCGGGAACGCCGCACCACCATGAGACACCAGATATGCCGGGCCCGTGAGCGGCACATCCAGAACCGGCGTGATCGCCGTCGCCGTGCCGATATTCGACGCTTCCGGACACCCCGCCGGGTTCACGGCGAACTGTGCTTCGGTGCACGCTTTCTGCAGCGTCGTCAAACGTGCCGGCAAGGCCTTCGGCAACGTCAGATTGACCTTGTGGATGTTCGCTTCCCCCGGTTTCTGGGAGATCTTGACCGCCAACGACGCCCCGCCGCCTTTCGGCCCCGCAGCACCTTGCGTAGATGCGACAAACAACGGACCGAACGGCAACCCCGCACAACCCACAGCCGCAAACGGACTCGCCACGCTCGCACTCGCACCCTGCGAGCCCGTAATCGTACCCACGACCTGCTGCGCCGAGCAACTCGTCGGATTGAACGTAAACCCAGGACGGTTGATTTCGGTCGTCACCGTACGTAGGCGGAACGGGACACCGTCCCTGGATTGCGGCAACGGATCGCTGGTGACCGTCACCTGGCCAGTGGACGGGTCGATGTGGATCGACGCGCGGACGACGACATCGCCGAGGTTGAACGGGCCGGCGACGGCGGGGACGACAATCGACAGGCCAAACGGCTGGCCTTTATAGCCGACCGTGAGATAGACCCGTCCGCCGGTAACGGACAGTGGGTGTTCCCCGGGCCCCGCCAGGACGCTCGCTGCCCCCAACTGAGACTCAGGACCACACGTACCCGCGTTGGCCTGTTCTTCCCCACACTCAGGGACACCCGCAATTATCCCCAACAATCCCGGCGGCAGCGTCACGCTCAGGCCCGAGAGGTCCTGTTCACGATCATTACGAGAGAACGACAACACGAACGGGCTGAACGCACCCGCCACCGGATTGGTCGTCCCGGCGACGAAGGCGGGGACGAACGGCGGGCTCGCGGGGCACGCGCCACCATGACCGTCCCAATCCACACCAAACGACGGAGAAGCCTTCGAGACTTCCTGGCCAGCCCATGACGTCAAGGTCGAGCTCGTCGCGAACGACCCACACGACTGTGGGGTAGCCAACGGCGCCCTCGCTCCGCCTTTGAAGTGGAGCCTCAGGTCACTGAACGGGAGCTGCGGATTTTCCTTGAACTTGCCGGTCAACCGGCCCGTAACCGGATCCGCTTCGACGATCCCCGGGATCTTCACGATCACCCCCGCCTGGTGGTCTTCGGCTTCTAGGTAGAGGCCGTAGAGTTCGCCGTTCGTAGCACTCGCCGCCGTGCACGCCGGCTGACCCGCCCCACCACACTTCGGTTGGGCCAAATATATGTGGCCCTGCAGCGGCGTCGGGGATTCTTCTGCTTTACACGTCGGTTGTTCTGTTCCGCCGCATCTGGTCTTTAGCAGCGGTGTTGCAATTTCGACCGTGCCGAGCGTCGAGGCTTCGGGGCAGTGCCCGGCGGTCATGTGCGGCAACCCGTCAGGGCCGATCGTTTCGCCTTCGCCGGCTTCATGACCGGATTTGCTCTCCGGGATGTCGATCCCGTTGGGGCCGTGTTCTTCACAGCCCGCGAGGCCGTCCGCCGCCGAGGGGGAGACGGAGACGCCCTCGGGAAGCGTCACCGTCGCGTCCTTCAGATCCGGTGTCGCCGATTCTTCAAACAGCGTCTTCTGCGGGACTTCGAGGTTCACGTCATAAGCTGAGGGCGCATCCGCCTGACTAGTGCCTTCTCGCGTGGAGGGACTCGGTGTCATTTCTAGCTTTGGTTCGAACTGCAGCAAGTTACATCCCGTGATCTGCGGATAAGTTGTCGATTCTTTGCTGACCCACCGGCCGGGGTTTTCCCACGAGTCCGCTTCAATCTTCGTGCTCAACGGCCCCTGCGAGCAGTCCGCGGGGTTCGTGAGGAATGCCGTGTGGGGATCGCCACTGGTTCCTTCGTCGTCCGCGGCGGGGTCACCGAAGAACGTCAGCGACGCGCCGACGACCCCAATCGCCGCGACGATCCCCGGGGCACTGACACGCACCCGGTAGCCAGTGGGCGTATGCACGAGCGTCGCGTACATGAAGACCGGCTTTTCGGCGAACTGGAACGCGAACACCGCCGGGTACCCCGCCTGCGGAGTCATGTTGTAGATCGACGTCGGGCCCTCGAGTTCCCCAGAGCTGGCTGATTCTTCACCCATGTGGCCTTCCGAGTCAATCGAGAGGACACCAACCCGACTCGCCGGCGGGCACGCCGTTTTGACCAACTCTGGCCCTTCGATCCTCCGGACCAGGTCAGGGTCAGAGCAGGTCACGGGTGTCGCTTGGGGGTCGCCGATGAACCCGGCGGGGAGTTCCACGACCACCGCCCTCGGATTCTCTACCGGCTGCTCCTGACCTGCGACTTCCGGCTGCGCGCCGGCGGGCTGGAAAATGTTGGAGAACTCCAAGCTCGTGGTGACGTCACCGGGATGGCCCCCCGCAACCGTTTCCGTGCCACCGCCCACGGCATCCGCTTCGAGGCTCGCGGTCGTCAAGTCAAACGGCTGTGGTTCAGAGCTCACCGGCGTCTCGTTCACGGTCGTCGCGACGCCGACCGCTCCGCCACCAGTGACTTCGATTTCGTTCTTCTCCAAACACGCCTCCTGTGCTTCCTGTTTGTCTTTCAGGAGACACACCCCATGCTGAAGGGTCGGGGCGCCTGCGCTCGGCGCAGTCGTCGGGATCGCAAGCGCCGTCGTGGCTCCCTGCGACGGGACTTCAAGCAGATAATGACATTTTACCACCGTCACCTGTTCCGATGCTTCAACCGGCGTGGTGCATTCCCACGCTTCGCCGAACACCTTCTGGGTCACTTCTTCTTTGCCGGTCGTCGTGATACCCGCCGGCAACCTATCCGTCACTTCGATCGGTTCGGATACGGGTGACGCTGATGTCGTGTCGCCAACGTTACGAACCACGAGCTGATAGCGATCACACCTGATGTGTTTATTGCAGTTCACTTCATCGCTCGCGGCAAACTGAGACGGGGTCACAAACGTATGCACTCTGAGCCCGACATTCGCCCCCGCCGACGCCGCGTCCACCAAAACCCCACCGGCCACGATGACACTTATAAGCAGTACTCCGATCAATGCCCACACTGGACGCCTCATCGCCTTGCCCCTCGGCTCGTACTGGCCATCTTTGATCTGGAACCGTAACGTTTGCGGGCCCGCGCTTCACAGTCCGTCCGCTTATGCCTATTGGTGTCTTTATGACACGCCTTCAGCGCGCTCGCCAACTTCTGCGCTCGCGTCGAGACCTTCGACACAGGTCTTGGTTTAACAGGCGCAGGCGGTTTCGCTTCCGCCGCTGGCGTCAGATTCCCTCCACCAGCCGTCGACGCGCTCGCCGGCGAGACGAACAGCGAAGAGCCCGAGCGCGCGCCCTGACACGCTTCGCCGACACAACCAACCGGCACAGTCGGTTCGGCGAAGCCACCGGCGACCCGCGCGTCATAAAGGTCCTTGCCAGCGTTCGTATCCTCCGCCAGCAACACATCGCCCGTTTCGAAGAACACATCGCCCCCCGAAGCATCCGTACCAAACAAATCGGTGCTCTGGACATCCTTCCCATCGGATATCAGATACACGTTACCGTCAGCGATCAAGCCAGTACTGCGATACTCATACACGCTCAGAGCACCGGTTTCCGTCGCCACCACCGCTGCTTCCGTCAAGTCGTCTGCGCTGTCGAAAAACACACGTGAGCCGTCATTGGAGACGCTCAGGTGTGACTCGGCTTCGGCGGGACCATCACTACCGCGAAAAGATGGAGTTACGATTCCCGCTGGGTATGATCCCGTGTTGCCATCATTATTGAAACGTTCCCCTGGAGCGCACGTCACGGCAGCCGACGGGCACTGTCCGACCGAAATCCGCACGAGCCGTTCAGCCTGCGCATCGTACTCAAACACCTGTTCCACCGTGCTGGTGTCATCCGCAGTCAGATCGCCGCTACTCGTGAACACGAGGAACCGGCCGTCGGGCGTCGCCTGCGACTGCAAGAGACTGGAACTGGGAAGCGTCGCGATGAAGCTCACCTCTCCCGCCGCGTGAGCAGCATCTCGCTCGAACACATACAGGTTGTGCGCTCCGGGTGCCGTTGAAGGGGCGTTGCCTTCCGAGTTGGCACCGGTCAGTGCGCCGGCGGCGATGAAGTACGCGTGGGAGCCGTCCTCAGAGACCGACGCCACGCTCTGCACTTCAGGCGCGGGCGACCCCGGCGAGGCCAACACGACCTTCAGCCCCGATTGGCTATCAAAATCGTACTCGTAGAGATTGGTCGTGGTCTGGCCCGGGAGCAGTTCCTGTTCGGTGGTGAAGAACACCTTCGAACCGTCTTCAGAGGCGCCCTGGAACACAGCCGGCTGTTCAGTCGTCGTCACTTCGGACCGGCTCGTCTGGCACAGGGCACATTGGAAGCGCAGGGGCTCGGAAATGTTGATCGTTTCCGTACCGTCGATGCGCGCGAACAGATCGTTGACCGCCGGGCCCTGCCCTACCACGGTCGTATGATTGATGTCTTCCCCCACGCACCCACCGGCGTTGGCCGTGAAGAACACCTTTTCCCCATTCTCTGAGATAGCGTTATACCTGTTTCCCTGCGATTCGCTCGCGCCCGTACCGAGGTCGGTGCCGCACTGGGTGATCTGCTTTCCTTCGTTATCGACCCCGACCAGCTCCGGTCTCGCGAGCCCGGTACCCACGTACTCGTACAACGAATCCAGAGTCTTGCCCGCCAGAGTCGAGTCGCCCGGCCATCTGTCCCCCAGAACTTCGTCAAAACCGACGACGCTCACCAGCACGTGTGACAGGTCAGCCGAAGCCCCCCCACCTTTGAGGTACTGCGTGTTTATCAAGGAGTTGCGCGATTTCGTGGTGGTAGTGCCGGCGGGTGGGCCGCTGGCAAACGATGGTGGGACCATCGGTCCGATCTCGACAAAGCTCCCATCCATCTCGCGAACGTAAAGGTCTTCTTCATTGATCGATCCGGATGGGCTGTGCAACGCCCACAATGTTCTCGTCAGATCCTTGCTGGCACCCAAAAATGTGGATTCAGGCGACAGCGACCCGGGAGGATCGAGGGCTGAGGGCATCCAGCCAGAGGCAGTACGCGAAAGCTCATAGACAGTATTTTCAAACGGCTCGCTCTTCGTTTCCGCGAACGCACCCAGCGCAAACGACATCACATGAGACCCGTCTTCAGAAATCGCACTCTGGCCGTTACCGGCGGTCGAAACCGTGAAATGGCTCCCAGCTTTATACACCGGTGAGACCATCTCGTACGCGCGGCAGTCCGGGAGCTGCCCGGAGCGCAGTTCCTGGCGCAGCGCATCGTTAGGGCAGGCTTCGGCGGCTTGCGCCCCGACGCCCATGGCGCCGACCACGACACACGCCAGAGCCACGACAACACCAATGCAGCTCCACATCGAACACCACGGAAGAATCGAAGCCCTGTCCCGCGCGTGCATCGATCCAAGCCCCGCTTGGATAGGCGCACATTCATGGCTCGTCTGCATCTCTTCCTCTTTCCCTCCCGATGATCCAATGGATCAGACTTCTGAATCAGTCTTGACTTCTGAATCGCGACCCAGCTTAACGCGGACGGCCCGACGAAGACCACCTCTGTTTCCCACTCGCCCACGTCTCGAAGTAAATGATATGTGTGGAGAAGGTCGCCTTGACGTACAGGGAGTGAGTCCCTAAAGCCCACTCCCTGTAACTATCATCTATTGCTTCTGAGCGAGATCTACTCTAAATGGCCGACAACAAATTCCCATTTGTCAGCATCTGCGTATCTTTGCCAAACAACTTAGACGCGACTCCAGCGAGGTTCAGGGTATTTCCTTTGAGTTCAGGTTTGGGGAAGTTGAGTTCAACTTCTCCTCCTGCTATGTTTTTAGCTTCTGCGGAAATAATCCCTTTGATCGTCGCTAACTCGGGGATTGGTTCGCACGCTTTGGCGACTAACGACGTAAATAAGAGTTCAACAAAGTTTTTCCTGGTCGCATTTTCTTTGAATTCGTCAGCGACGACTTTGACTCCCAGCGATGTTTCCTTTAACGTGAGGAGGGTTGGGATGTTTGTGACCAAAATTAAACCTATTGGCGCACCCTCCGAACTGACATCACAATTTGCCTTGTTTGTTATGCATTCTAAAAAGTGGATACTAGTCGCTTCATCCGCTGCTCCTGGCCCCACGGTTCCAATATCGTGGACTGATTTGCAGGCAAGAGTAACGATCGACGATTCCAGTTTAAATTCGCCGCCGCTGGATAATACCTGTAATGTTGATGTTATCGGTTGTCCGTTCTCTAACCATTCGTGCGCCATAGCAGACGACGTCGCGGTTGCGCTTACCGCAAGCACAGCCAGCAAGCCCAGAAAAATGAGTTTTACTCTCGGCATAATATACATACCTCCGATAGGCTCCGACATCAGCCGGAGCGATTCGTTAACGAGAACCAGACATCCACGTACTCCTAAGCACGACGGCCGCCCGGTCTCTTGTCTACCCTTCACAGAACCCACCCAAGACTCCAGAGGGGGCCCAATACCGGGGCTCGCCAACCATGAACCATCTCGCCTCCCGCGTCAAGGAGAATTGGAAATCGAGCCGTCTTTGAAGTATCGGGCCGCTCCCTACCGATCTCGCATTCCCAGCATCTTCTAATCATCCGAAAATGGAGGATCGGCGTCGGCGAGTTGGAAACGCTGGCGTCAAAACCATCGCTAACACTAGGACCATAGGTTGACGCGCAATCTCGCGAAGCAACTCGCGCCACGTGGCCTTCGCCGCCGCCCGCCCCCGCTCGGGGGGTCCCGGCGGGGAACATCATGCGCGTGTATATGAGCGCCGCTTCCGGCTGAGCGCCCGAGTTGCCCGGGAACGGCGCGGGCGGCGGTTCGCGCGGTTCCCCCGGCTTGATCATGTGGAGATTTGGTCTTGGCCTGTTGGACGAGCGCCTGCTGTTGGGTGCCATCGGAGCCCGCGAGGCCATCCTGGCGACACGCGGGTTCGCACTTGCGCCCGAACGGGTAGGGAACATGCGGACCCGCCGGACAACGACCGCTCAGTACCCCGATCAGCCACGGCAGTTCAACTCGCTGAGCTCCTCCACACAAGTGGTGTCGGTTGGCATTGGCGGCAACGACAAAGGCCTGTTCTTGAACACGCTCATCACCTGTGGGGCCGAGGATCTCGTGTTCCCGTTCGGCACTCCCTGCAAAAACACCTACGGCCATAAACTCGCCGAAGAGATCGCCGAAGACGGGCCCGTGGTCGGAGCGGCGCTGGCACAGATCCACGTCATCTCGCCCGCGGCGCAGGTGTTCGTGGTCGGCTATCCCGACATCCTGCCCCAGAGCGGCAACTGCTGGCCGACCGTGCCGCTCACGAGCGGTGACGTGGCGTATCTGAACGGCGTCGAGCAGGAACTGAACGCGATGCTGAGCAGCGAGGCCGCGTCGAACGGCGCCACCTACGTGGACACCTACACGCCGAGCATCGGCCGCGACGCATGCAAGTCGGTGAGCGTGCGCTACGTCGAACCGGTGCTGCCCGAATCGGACGCCTTCTCGGTGCACCCGAACGAACGGGGCATGGCCGCGGACGCCTCCGAGGTCGAGGCTGCGATGCGTGCACACGGGATTTCCTAAGCACGGGATTTCCTAAGCTAGACGGTCGATGTGCTGTCCTGGGGCGGCATTGCCGCCCCAGGCATTCGACCGGCCGACGAGCTTAGCGCCATACTGCCACGCGTGGGAAAGATCCATTCTTTGCTCGCGCAGATCCGCGAGACCTCTGCGTCGGAGCGTGAAAAGGGGGACCGTTTCGAGCGGCTGATACAGGCTTATCTGCGCGCCGACCCTCAGTATGCCCAGCACTTCAGCGAGGTGTGGCTGTGGTCGCAATGGTCCGGCAACGAGGGCAAGGGCGATACCGGCATCGACCTCGTGGCGCGGGAGCACGACGGCGGTTACTGCGCGATCCAGTGCAAGTTCTACGCGCCTGAGCACCACCTGCGCAAGCAGGACATCGACTCATTCTTCACGGCGTCCGGCAAGGCGCCGTTCACGAGCCGGATGATCGTCTCCACGACCGACGACTGGGGACCGAACGCCGAGGGCGCGCTCGACCGCCAGCAGATCCCCGTAACGCGGATCGGCATGGCGGACCTCGAGCAGAGCCAGATCCCCTGGGATCAGGTCTGGCCGCTGCCCTCCACAGGGGAGATCGACCTCGAGCTCGCCCCCAAGCACGAGCTGCGCTGCCATCAGACAAGCGCTCTCGAGGACGTCTTCGAAGGCTTTGAGTCCCACGACCGCGGCAAGCTGATCATGGCGTGCGGCACCGGCAAGACGTTCACGGCGCTGAAGATCGCAGAGCGCTTGGCGGCCGAGCGGGGGCGCCACACGAGCGTGCTGTTTCTCGTGCCCTCGATCTCACTGCTCTCGCAGGCGCTGCGGGAATGGACGGCACAGTCCCAGACGCAGATGCGCTGCTTCGCCGTGTGCTCAGACACGAAGGTCGGCAAGCGCTCGGCCAGCGAGGACATTCGCGCCCACGATCTGCCGTTCCCCGCAACCACCGACTCGCGGAAGCTGCTCGAACAGGTCAAGCACGCAACCCGGGACGCGCGCTTGACGGTGATCTTCTCCACGTACCAGTCGATCGCCACGGTGGCGGCCGCGCAGCAGGCGGGCCTTGCGAAATTCAGCCTGGCGATCTGCGACGAGGCCCACCGCACAACTGGCGTCACGCTTGCCGGGGAGGACGAATCGCACTTCGTCCGCATCCACGAGGCGGACTACATCAAGGCCGCGAAACGCCTCTACATGACCGCCACGCCACGGGTGTTCGACGACGGCACGAAGGCGAGCGCGCAAGAGAACGCCGCCGTGCTGTGCTCGATGGACGACGAGTCCCGCTACGGTCCCGAGTTTCACCGGCTGGGCTTCGGCGAGGCCGTAGAACAACGGCTGCTGACTGACTACAAGGTGCTGATCTTGACGGTCGACGAGGGTTATCTTGCGCACTCATTGCAGTCGCAATTCGCCGACCAGAATCATGAGCTGAACATTGGCGACGTCGCCAAGATCGTCGGCTGCTGGAACGGCCTGGCCAAGCGCTCGGGGACGAGCGGCGACGGCAGCGGCTTCGCACCGGGCGAGGCGCCGATGCGCCGGGCGGTCGCGTTCTCGCGCTCGATCGCCGAGTCCAAGGCGCTGAGGGATAAATTCGCGGCGGTGATCGACGGCTACGAGGGCACCGAAGAGGACGCACTGCGCTGCGAGGTTCATCACGTCGACGGCACCTACAACGCGCTCAAGCGCAACGAGCAGCTGGAGTGGCTGAAGGATGAGGTGGAGCCGAACGAGTGCCGGATACTCTCAAACGCGCGCTGCCTGTCCGAGGGCGTGGACGTCCCGGCACTCGACGCGGTGCTGTTCCTGAACCCGCGCAACTCCGTCGTCGACGTCGTGCAATCGGTCGGGCGCGTGATGCGCAAGGCGCAAGACAAGGAGTACGGCTACATCATCCTTCCCGTCGGCATCCCCGCCGACATCACGCCCGAGCAGGCGCTCGCCGATAACAAGCGCTACAAGGTCGTCTGGCAGGTGCTGCAGGCGCTGCGCGCTCACGACGATCGCTTCAACGCGACCGTCAACAAGATCGACCTGAACAAGCGCAAGCCAGCGCAGATCATGGTCGGCACGGTCGGGTTCGACAGCGAAGCGGACGGCTCCTCAACCGGCGCGAGGGACGGCGCCTCGCCGAACGGCGACGGCTCGTCGCAGAGCGCAGCGAAGGCGACGCAGCTGGCGCTCGACTACCACGTCGATGAGTGGCGTGAGGCGATTTACGCGAAGATCGTCACGAAGGTCGGCGAGCGGGCCTACTGGGAGACGTGGGCCAAAGACATCGCCCAGATCGCCGAGCGCCACGTCGCGCGGATCGACGCCCTGCTCGCCGACCCCGCCTCCGGCGCGCGCGAGCATTTCGAGGAGTTCGTGGCCGGCCTGCGCGCGAACCTGAACAACTCGATCACCGACGGCGACGCCGTGGACATGCTCGCGCAGCACCTGATCACGCGCCCCGTGTTCGAGGCGCTGTTCGAGGACTACTCCTTCGCCGCGCACAACCCGGTCTCGCTGGCGATGCAACGAATGCTCGAGACGCTCGACGAGCAGAACGTGGACACCGAGGCGCAGACGCTGGAGAAGTTCTACGACAGCGTCAGGATGCGCGCTGCCGACATCGACAACGCCGAGGGCAAGCAGCGGATCATCCACGAGCTCTACGAGCGCTTCTTCCGGGTCGCCTTCCCGAAGGTCGCCGAGTCGCTCGGCATCGTCTACACGCCGGTGGAGATCGTCGACTTCATCATCGCGAGCGTCGAGCACGTGCTCCGCGGCGAGTTCGGAGCGTCGGTAAGCGACAAGGGCGTGCATGTACTCGAGCCCTTCGCCGGCACTGGCACGTTCGTCACGCGCCTGTTGCAGTCCGGGCTCATCAAACAGGAGGACATGGCGCGCAAGTACGCGAGCGAGCTGCACGCCAACGAGATCCTGCTGCTCGCCTATTACATCGCCGCGATCAACATCGAGGCCACCTATCACGACCTCGCCGGCGGCGAGTATGCGCCGTTTAACGGGATCGTGCTCACGGACACCTTCCAGATGACCGAGGCCGACGATTCGATGGACGAGATCATCTTCCCGGACAACAACGAGCGCGTGGCCCAGCAGAAGGCGCTCGACATCCGCGTGATCCTCGGTAACCCGCCCTATTCGGTGGGGCAGGGAAGCCAGAACGACAACAACCAGAATCTCGCATACCCGACCCTCGACCAGGCGATCGAGAAGACCTATGCCTCCGCCTCCTCGGCGGGCCTGAAGCGCAACCTCTACGACTCCTACATACGGGCATTCCGCTGGGCAAGCGACCGGATCAAGAACCAGGGCGTGATCGCGTTCGTCAGCAATGGCTCATTTATTGATGGAGCATTTGCCGATGGCTTTCGCAAGACCCTGGTGAGCGAATTCTCTGCGATCTATATCTTTAACCTGCGCGGCAATCAGCGCACGTCCGGTGAGACCTCACGCCGGGAGGGCGGCAAGATCTTCGGCGGAGGCAGCCGTGCGCCAATCGCGATCACGCTGCTCGTCAAGAATCCGGCTGCCGGCCGTCCCTGCGCGTTGCACTACCACGATATCGGCGACTCCCTCAGCCGCGAGAGCAAGCTGACAATCATACAAGATTTTCGCAATATTGAGAGCATTCGATGGCAACACCTCAGCCCGAACGCCGAGGGCGATTGGATCAATCAACGCAACGAGACATTCGCCATGTTCGCGCCGCTAGGTGATAAGAAGGATACGTCCGCGGGAGCACTCTTTGCCACGTACTCCCAAGGCGTTGTTACTGGCCGCGACGCCTGGGTCTATGGTTACTCATATGAAGCAATCATGACGAACATGCGCCACATGATCGAATTTTATAACAAACAGCTCGCGGACTTCGATGCGTGGGCATCAACGAGCAACCGTCAGCGCACAACAGCCGCTGTAGAGGAATTCATCGGCCGCGACGCCGAGAAGATCAGCTGGACACGTGCGCTCAAGGACGATCTGCGAAAGGCAAAGTCCGCAAGGTTCGATGAGCAGCGCATCGTGTTGAGCATGTATCGGCCCTACTGCAAGCAGTACCTCTATTTGGACCGACAGCTTAATGAGATGGTCCTACTTATACCCAAATTGTTCCCGAGCCCCAATCATGAGAACTGTGTTATCGCGACGACCGGCATAGGGGCATCGCGAAAGTGCTCAGCGCTAATGACTAACACCATACCCAACTATCACTTGCAAGACACCGGCCAAAGCTTCCCCCTCTACTACTACGAACCCGCCGACGACGACAGCACCTTGTTCACCGACGGTGAGATCATCGACGGCTACCGCCGTCACGACGCGATCACCGATGCCACCCTCGCCCGCTATCGGGCCGGCTACGGCGATGAGGTGGCGAAGGAGGATATCTTCTACTACCTCTACGGCATCCTGCACTCCCCCGAGTACAAGCAGCGCTACGCCGCGGACCTGAAAAAGATGATCCCGCGGATACCGATGGTCGCCGACTTCTGGGGTTTCAGCGACGCCGGCCGCCAGCTCGCGGCGTGGCACGTGGACTACGAGGAGGTCGACCCGTGGCCACTGGAGGAGATCGTCACGGGCTCGGAGGACGCGTACCGGATAGAGAAGATGAGGTTCGCCAAAAGCGGCAAGACGACGGACAGGACGCGGATCGTCTGCAACCCCCATCTCACGCTCGCGGAGATCCCCGAGGAGGCTTACCGCTACGAGGTGAACGGCAAATCGGCGATCGAGTGGATCATAGATCGCTATCAGGTAAAAACCGATGCCGCCAGCGGCATCGTGAACGACCCGAACGATTGGGGCGACGAGCACGGGGACCCGCGCTATATCGTCGATCTGATCAAGCGGATCGTCAACGTAAGCATGGCAACGACAAAAATCGTCGATCGGCTTCCCGCGCTGGAGATCGCAGACGAGACGCCCCCCGTTGAGCCGAAGGCCCCGGCGGTGGGCATCCGCTAATCAGAAACTACGGGCGCGAGTACCACGGCTTCGATGCGCCGTGCGAGCGCGTCGATCGTGCGCGCAAAATCGGTGACGGCCGCAAGCGCACCGTCCTTGCCCCAGCCGGCGAGGTAGGGAACGCTCTCGGCGTCGAGCGAGAGACCAACCCCTGTGCAGACGACGAACGCGACCGTGTCCGCAATCACCTCCGCGCGAGCGCGCGGATGGCGGTCGTAGTCGATCCCGAGTGCGTGCACACACTCGTGGACCAAGGCGCGCACCTGGGCGTTCGCGGGCGCGCGCGTGTCGATGGCGATCAGCCGGCGCTCGGTGTCACACCAGCCGCACGACGGACCCCCGATCGCGGTGAATGTGACGGCGTAGCCCTGCGACTGCGCTAAGGCGCGCAGCGGCACCAGCAGGCGCGCGTGAGAGTTTCCGCTCAGCGGCTGCCCCTCGCGCGATCCGGCAACCCCAGACTCGCCGCCCGGCAATGGCTCGGTCTGGGAGAGCTCGAACACGTACGCGGTCCTGAAGAACACGCGCCGCCCGGTCTGCAGGCCGTCCGCGTCGCGCTCGGTGATGGTGACGGGCGCAGAGATTCGCAACGCCCGCTCGCCCTTGCGCACGCGACGCCCGAGCTTGCACCACGCGTGCATCCCGCGGACCTGTCGCGGGACGATCCCGCGTTCGTGACACTGCGCGGCGAGCAGCATGCAGTTGCTCGCCGAGTACCCGGGCAGCGTCGAGCGAGCCAGCACCCAGCGCGTCCAACCGTCATGAGCGAGCAACTGCTCGGCGGCGTGACTCAACCGTTCGCGGTCGGCGCGACGACGCTCGGCGCGTTCCTGCTCGGTCGGACGCAGCGATTTGGCCATACCTCTCTTACCCGACTGCGGCGCGCGTGCGGGACACGAGCCGACGGTGGTCCCGGGGCGGCACATCGTGCCGTCCCGGGC
>JBAUXH010000108.1:0-4851 GCA_049584155.1 Solirubrobacteraceae bacterium | reverse complement strand
GCTGGCATCGGCTACCAGGGCGTCGTGCTCGCCGACCCCAACCCGCTCAAGGGCCTGCAGTCGCTCGCGCGCGCCTGGCTTGCCGAGCTACGCGCGACCGTGGGCGCGCGTGTCGTCGCGATCACCGGCTCGACCGGTAAGACCTCCACCAAGGACATCCTCACGGCGCTGCTCGCGTCCCACCTGCGCACGGTCTCAAGTCCCGCCAACTTCAACACCGAGATCGGCCTGCCGCTAGCGATCCTCGCCGCGCCCGCTGATACCGAGGCGCTCGTGCTGGAGATGGCGATGCGCGGCACCGGCCAGATCGCGCAGCTGACGGCGATCGCCGAGCCCGAGGTCGGCGTGATCGTCAACGTCGGTCCTGTCCACCTCGAGCTGCTCGGCTCGCTGGAGGCGATCGCCGCCGCCAAGGCCGAGCTGATCGCCGGCCTTGCCCCCGGCGCCACCATGATCGTGCCCGCCGGCGAGCCCCTGCTCGGCGAGCACCTGCGGGAGGAGATCCATACGGTCACCTTCGGCCCCGGTGGCGATGTCCAACTCGCCGATCACAGTCCCGACGGGTGCGTTTGTATCTTGGCCGGTATCTCCGCGAACATGGCCACGCTCTCGCCGCCCAGCGACCGCGATCGCGCAAATACAGACCCAGCCGACGCCGCCCGCATCGTCCTGCGCCCCTCCTTCTCCCAGACCCACAACCTGCGCAACCTGCTCGCGGCCGTCGCGGCCGCCCGTGCGCTTGGCGTTACGCCCGGCGGCGAGGTTACTGTGCGGTTCTCCGCGCTGCGCGGTGAGCGCATACGACTGTCCGAGGACATAGTGCTAATCGACGACTGCTACAACGCCAACCCGATGTCGATGCGCTCCGCGATCGACGACCTCGCCGAGACTGCTTCCGGACGGCGCGTCGCCGTGCTCGGCGACATGCTCGAGCTGGGGCCCGACGAGCGCCGCTTTCATCACGAGATCGGCGCCTACGCGGCCGCGCGCGACGTGGACGTGCTCGTGACCGTCGGCCCGCTCGCGGCCGAGATGGCCACGGCGTTCGCCCACGACGAGACCCACTCCGTGGCGGACGCCCCCGCGGCTGCCGAACTGCTTGAGCGGGTGCTCGCTGCGGGTGACACCGTGCTCGTGAAGGGCTCGCGCGGTGTCGGCCTGGAGCGCGTCGGCCAGGCGCTGCTCGCGCGCGACGCCCACGATGGCGTTCAGGCGGACGGGCGCTGAATGGGGCGCATTCTCTTCGGCGGCACCGCCGCCCTGCTCATCTGCATCTTCCTGAGCCCCAAGTTCATCGAGTTCCTGCGCCGGCGCGAGTTCGGCCAGCACATCCGCGAGGACGGCCCCCAGGGTCACCACCAGAAGGCCGGCACGCCGACGATGGGTGGCATCATCGTGATGCTCGCCGTCGCCATCCCCTTCCTGATCCTGACCGACTGGGACTGGCGCTCGGTGGGCGTGTTCGGGGCGATGATCGCCTGCGCGTTGCTGGGCTTTGCCGATGACTACACCAAACTCGTGCGTCGCCGCTCGCTCGGCCTGCGTGGACGCACGAAGCTCGCGATCACGATCGCGATCTCCCTCGGCCTGTGGTACATCGCCGCCCACAAGGCCCACCTCGCGCCCGAGCTGCGCTTGCGCTTCGTCGACTACACGGTCGAACTCGGACCGTTCTACCCCGTGCTGATCTACTTCGTCGTCGCCGGCACCACCAGCGCGGTGAACCTGACGGACGGTCTCGACGGTCTCGCCGCCGGTTGCGCCGCGATCGTGCTGCTTGCCTATATCGCGATCGCGTTCGTCACCGAAGACTACGATCTGGCGATGCTCGCCGGCTGCCTCGTCGGCGCCTGCATCGGCTTTCTGTGGTTCAACGCCTTCCCGGCGACGATCTTCATGGGCGACACCGGTTCGCTCGGGCTCGGCGGCGCGATCGCGGGCCTGGCCGTGATGACCCACACCGAGGTGCTTCTGATCCTGCTCGGCGGGATCTTCGTGATCGAGGCTCTGTCGGTCGCGATCCAGGTCTTCTCCTTCCAGACCACTCGCCGGCGGGTCTTCCTGATGGCGCCGATCCACCACCACTTCGAGCTCAAGGGCTGGTCTGAGACGAAGATCATCCTGCGCTTCTGGATCGTCGCCTCGATCTTCTGCGCGATCGGCTTCACCATCTATCACCAGAGCATCCGTTGATCCGTTGAACGGGAAGGCGCGAACCCTCAAGCCCAGACCGGACCTGCCCGAAGGCCCCTACCTCGTCGTGGGACTCGCCCGCTCCGGATGCGCAGCCGCGCTCGTCCTGCGCGAACGCGGCCAGCCGACGATCGGTGTTGACCGCGGCGCCCCCGAGGGCCTCGACGCGCTCGCGGGCGCCGGCGTAGAGCTGCATCTAGCCGAGGATGGCCTGTCCTTGCTGGAGCGTGCAAGTGCCGTCATCAAGAGCCCGGGCGTGCCGGCGCAGGCGCCCGTCATCGCCGCTGCCCGTGCGCGAGGGCTGCCCGTGCTCGGTGAGCTGGAGTTCGCCTGGCGTCTATTGCCGAACGAATTCGTCGCCGTTACCGGTACGAACGGCAAGACGACCACGGTCGAGCTGATCGGGCACATCCACCGCAGTGCCGGTCTGCCCGTCGCCGTCGCCGGAAACGTTGGCGCCGCGCTCAGCGGCCTCGTCGGCAAGGCCGACCCAGACGTGACGATCATCTGCGAGGCCTCCTCGTTTCAGTTGGAGGACACGCTCGCGTTTGCGCCCGAGGCCGCCGTCCTGTTGAACATCGCCCCCGACCACCTCGACCGGCATGCCACCCTCGAGGATTACGCCGCCGCCAAGCTCCAGATCTTCGCGCGCCAGACTCGCGGGGACATCGCCGTGCTCCCCGCCGACCTCGATGTCGAGCTCGACATCGACATCTGGCGCGTGAGCTTCGGGCCACCGTCGATCCCACACGGCGATCCGCGCTCGGGGTCGATGACACTCCAAGACGACGGCCTCATCCACTGGCAGGGGGTGCCGCTGCTACCCATGCAGGAGATCCACCTGCGCGGGCGTCACAACATCCACAACGCGATGGCCGCCGCCGCCGTCTGCCTAGCGCGCGGGATCGACCCCGACGCCGTTCGCGCCGGCCTGCGCACGTTCGCGGGCGTGCCCCATCGCCTGGAGGAGATCGCCCGTCGCGAGGACGTCCTCTACGTCAACGACTCCAAGGCCACGAACGTCGCCTCAACGCTCGTCGCGCTCGACTCCTTCGCGCCCGCTGTCGTGCATCTGATCCTCGGCGGCCAATCAAAGGGCCAGGACTTCACCCCCTTGCGCGATCCCGTCGAACGGTACTGCCAGGCCGTGTATCTGATCGGTGAGGACGCCACCCTGATCGCCTCCGAGCTCGCCGGTATGCCCGTGCCGTTACTCGAATGCGGCGAGCTCGAGCAAGCGCTGGAGGTCGCCGTCTCCACCGCCCGCCCGGGCGATGTGATCCTGCTCTCGCCCGCCTGCGCTAGCTTCGACCAATTCGCCGACTTCGAAGCCCGCGGCGAGCGCTTCCGCGAGCTGGTCCTTGGCATGGAGGCTTAAGCGGGCCCATGTCGAAGTGGGCATGGATGCCGGCCACGCCGCAGAAGCAGTCGATCGAGTACCGCATCCTGATCACCGCCACGATGTGTCTGCTCGCCTACGGCGCGGTGATGGTCTACAGCGCAACTTCGGCTACCGCCCTGCTGCAGGGCTCGGGCAACGGCACGGGGTACCTGATCAAGTTCGTGCTCTACGGCGGGATCGGTCTGCTCGTGATGCGCCTGCTCGCCCGTGATGGGATCGCCAAAGCGCAGAGCTTCGTCGCACCGCTGCTGGCCGTCTCGTTTGCGCTCGTGCTCGCCGTGCACATTCCTCACGTGGGCGTCTCGATCAACGGCGCGCGGCGCTGGATCGGCCCCGGTCAGCTCCAGTTCCAGCCCTCGGAGTTGCTCAAGCTCGCGCTCGTGCTGTATGCCGCGACGCTGCTCGCGCGGCGCCCCAAGCGCGTCCACGACCTGCGCGAGCTATCGCGCCCGCTGCTCGTGGTCGTGGGCGGCGCATGTCTGCTCGTCGCCACCGAGCCCGACCTCGGAACCGCCATGACGATCGCGTTCACGACCGTCGCGCTGCTCGTGGCCGCCGGCATCCCCGCGCGCAACCTCGCGATCGTCGCCGGGATCACGTTCGGCCTCGTCGCGATGTACGCGATCGCGCGCCCCTATGCCCGTGCGCGCCTGACCTCGTTCGTGGATCCCTGGGCGCACGCCTCTGGCAGCGGCTTTCAGGCCGTCCAGGGTCAGATCGCGATCGGCTCCGGCGGCCTGTTCGGCGTCGGTCCCGGCCAGTCGGTGCAGAAGATTTTCTACCTCCCCGAGGCTCCCACCGACTTCATCCTCGCGGTCATCGCCGAGGAGCTCGGCGTCATCGGTGTGTGCGCGCTGCTGTTCCTATACGGGCTGATCGCCTATGCCGGCCTGCGCGTAGCCAAGTCAGCGCGTTCCCTGCACAGCGCGCTGATCGCCGTCGGCGTGACCTCGCTGATCGTCTCCCAGGCATTGCTCAACGTGTTCGCCGTGCTCGGTCTGGCGCCGCTGACGGGCGTACCGCTGCCGTTCGTCTCCTACGGCTCCAGCAGCCTGATCGTGATGCTCGCCGGGATGGGCCTTTTGCTGAACGTGGCTGCAGGAGGCACCGCGCACGTGCGCGCCGTCCCCTCTCGCGGCCCGACCCGGAGGGTGGCCGACGCGCGAAAACAGGCAGGATGGGGCCGTGACACAGACGAAGATCGCGATCGCGGCGGGGGGCACCGCCGGACACGTCGCGCCGGCGCTGGCGGTGGC
>JBAUXH010000107.1:0-1701 GCA_049584155.1 Solirubrobacteraceae bacterium | reverse complement strand
GCGGCTGACCTCGATGCTGGGCGCGCGTTTGCGGGTGGAGGAGGGGGAAGACGTCGCGACGGTCGCCGTGTCGGCTGCGCGTTCGCTCGGGAGCACGTACGTGTTGATGGGCGCGCCCTCGCCGCGCCGCGGGCTGCGCCGGCTGAACGATTCGCTGCTGACGCGCCTGCTGCGAGGGCTGCCGGGAGTGGACGTCCGCATCGTCGCCGACCCCACGCTGCGGCGCCAGACCTCCGACGCTGGGGGACAGACGGAGGAAGCCGACGAGGCGCCGATCGCCGAGCGGGTTCCGGAGTGATGCAGACATAACCGGAGAAGGGACCCGCGTAAGCGTGGCGTAAAGCTATTAGGATCGCCCACCCGCGCCGCAACCCTGCGCCTCGACCGCTGTTCCAGGAGTGACATGAAGAGTGACATGAAACAACCGCACCCGCGCCCACTTTCCCTGCTGCTCGCCACGCTCGTGCTGGCGACCGGCCTGCTCCTCGCGCCGGGCGCGCTCGGTAAGGCCAAGGCTCCCCGCGCACACGCGGCTGCCTCCTATCTGACGGGCGTGGGCGATGAGTCGGTGGAGATGTTCGGCAACCCGTTATGGGCACAGCTGCACACGAAAATCGTCCGCTACATCGCCCCCTATGACGCCGTCGCGCACTCCTATTCGCTCGACAAGGCCCGGCTGTTCATCCGCGAAGCCGAAGCCCACCACCAGCAGGTGCTCGTCGCCTTCTACCACTCCGAGTACTCGCCGCTGACGCTGCCGAGCGTCGCCTCCTATCAGCGCGACGTGCAGAAGTTCGTCAAGTTGTTCCCCCACGTCCGCCAGTACCAGTCCTGGGACGAGGCCAATCGTGGCTACATCCCGCACGCGCTCGCGAGCCCCTCGGCGGTCGCGGCGGCGAAGTACTACCAGGCGCTGCTCCGCGTCTGCAAGGGCTGCACCGTGATCGGGCTGGACGTGCTCGACGCGCAGAACATCGGCCCGACGCTCGAATACATATCCGAATTCAAGCATGAGATCGGCCGTCTGCGCACGATCATGCCGAAGATCTGGGGGCTGCACAACTACTCCGACATCAACCGCCTGCAATCGTGGCGCACGCGCGAACTCTCGCGCGCGCTCGGCGGGCAGGTGTGGCTGACCGAGACCGGCGGGATCGTGCAGTTCGGCGCCGCCTTCCCCAACAAGCGCGGCTCCGGTCTGACGCGCGCGGCCAAGGTGCTCAAGTACATGTTCGCCGTCGCTGCCTCGCAGTCCCGGGTCAAGCGTCTGTATATCTACGATTGGACCGGCGGCACCGCCTCGACCCGCTTCGACGCCGGCCTGATGAGCGCCCACGACCAGCCCCGCGCGGGCTACCTCGTCGTGTGCAAACAGCTGCACGCCGCCAAATGCGGTGGCGTCAGGCTCGCCAGGAACTGACCCGGTACGCCGCTCAGACCTATCTGCTCAGCAGGATAAGTGTCGAAAGCGCTGCCTTCAGCGCACGCGAACGACCGCGGTCACCCCGCCGGGACTCGCTGCCCGTGGGGGCTCGACCCCACTTCCACGCGCACCCGTGACTCCGGCTCGTTGCGGAACAGTCGCATTGCGCACATGGCCAGCAGCCCGGCGAACGCCGCTGTCGGGGCGAGCGTCTTCAGGGGGTAGCGGCTGCCGTCGTGGAGGGTCAGGTTCAGAGCGGTGTGATCGCCGGCTTTGAC
>JBAUXH010000106.1:0-9068 GCA_049584155.1 Solirubrobacteraceae bacterium | reverse complement strand
CAGCACGCCCACGCCGGCCGCGGCGGCGCGCAGCCACGCTCAGCTCGGGGGCAAGATCGGCATCGAATATCTCGCCGCCGGTCAGGGCTCGTGGTGGTCGCGCATCTCTTCGGTGGCCACGCATATGGGGCTCGGCCGCTCCTACAGCGGGACGTGGATCGTGTTCCTGGTCGCGGCGTTGATGGCGGCTGTGGGCGTGCTGGCAGTCCGGCTGACGCTGCGGGTGCTGCCATGAGCGTCGCGCAACCTCCGCGCCAGCCGCCGGGGAAAGCCAAGACCGGCTCCCGGTCCTTCGAGCGCAAACGCAAGCGCGAACAGGAACGGGCCTCGCGCCGGACGCTCACGCCGGCACAGTCGCCGGGCATGCTGCGCACGGCGCTGAGTCGCGTGCCCAGGGCCGCCTGGATATGCGCGCTGATCGCGCTGCTGAACGCCACCGCCTGGTCGATCATCACGCCGCCCTTCCAGGGCAAAGACGAGATCGACAACTTCTCTTACGTCGAATACCTCTCCGCGGCGGGCAAACTGCCTGAAAAGGCTCACCTGAGTGGGGAAGAACCGTACGCGCAAAAGCTGAATCTGGTGACGGAAGGACTCCACTATTACCAGGTGCGGTTCACGCCGTTCGAACACTCGCTTACGACGAACGCGGAGCAGAAAATCTTGAGTCAAGACGTCGCTAAGGCCCCCTCGCTGGAAGGCTATGGCGAAGCGGGGCGAGTGGCGAACGAGACGCCGGGGTTTTACGCACTCGCGTCCGTTCCATTCGCCGTGGGGGGAGGGAACGTCCTCGTCAAACTCCAGTTGATGCGAGTGCTGGCGGCGCTTTTGGGGGCGCTGACGGCAATGCTGATGTTCTTCTTCTTGCGCGAAGTCTTGCCGGGGGTGCCGTGGGCGGCGACGGTGGGGGCGCTGTGTATCGCACTGCAGCCGCTGTTCATTTCCTCGACGGCCATCGTGAGTCCGGATGCGATGCTGTTCGCAGCGTCGGCGGCCGTGTTCCTGTGCTTCGCGCGAGCGTTTCGGCGCGGGTTCGACACGCGCCTGGCGATCGTGACGGGGGTGGTGATCGCGGTGGGCTTTACGAGCAAGGTGAACTACGTGGGGGTCGCGGTGGGCGTGTACATGGGCCTGGCGGCGCTAGCGCTTCACGAATTCAAATCCCGCCGCTGGGCGGCGCTGCGCGCGCCGGCGATCGCGGGGGCCATCGGCATCGTTCCGGTCGCGCTGTTCACGCTGCGCAACGCGCTGATGAGCAATCCGGCCACGGGCGGCTCGGTGCCGCTCGGCGGGAGCCAGCTCTCGCCGGCGACGGTGCTGAAGGAGCTGAGCTATAGCTGGCAGCTGTTCTTCCCGCGCCTGCCGGGGATGACGTCCTATTTCAAGGGCGTGTTCCCCCTGAGGGAAATCTGGTTCGATCGTTCGGTCGGGTTTTACGGCTGGATGGACACGACGTTTCCTACCTGGGTCGACAACGTAGCGCTCGTGCTGGCGGCGGCGGTGGCGGTGCTGTGCGTGCGGGAGCTGCTCGTACGCCGCGACGCGCTGCGGGGGCGCCTGATGGAGATCGCCGCCTACGGCGCGATCGTGGTGGGGGTGCTGCTTATGCTCGGGGTCTCCTCTTATCGTTGCGATTTGATCGAACACGAATGTTCGCTCGGGGAGCCGCGCTACCTGTTGCCACTGTTGCCGCTATTCGGCGCCGCGATCGTACTGGCGATTCGCGGCGCGGGCCGAAGATGGGCTCCGGTGGTGGGGATCGCGATGGTTGTCCTGTTCCTGGGACACGACCTGCTCAGTCAGCTGCAGACCATCGCCCGCTACTACGGGTAGCACGATCGTCTGATGTCATGGAGGGCATCTGACGTCCGAAGTCAAGGACGGCGCGGATAGACGCGGGGCCCGGCATGGAATGCCGGGCCCCGCAGGGGAATTGCTCCCCGAGACTGCTCCTGCGAGGGGATCGCTTACATCATCCCGCTCATGTCGGGCATGCCACCGCCGCCGGGCATGCCGCCCGCGCCTTCCTTCTCGGGTACCTCGGCGACGATCGCCTCGGTGGTGAGGATGTTCTTGGCGATGGAGGCGGCGTTTTGCAGGGCTGAGCGCGTGACCATGGCCGGGTCGATGACGCCGGCGGCGACGAGATCGACGATCTCGTTGGTGGCGGCGTTTAGGCCCTGTCCGTTCTTGGCCTTGCGCACGTCGTTGACGACGACGGAACCCTCGAGACCGGCGTTCTCGGCGAGCTGACGCAGCGGCTCCTCGAGGGCACGCAGGACGATGCGCGCACCGGTCTTCTCGTCATCATCGCCGTCGCCGTCGGTGGTGACGGCCTTGGAGGCCTGCAGCAGCGCGACGCCGCCGCCGGGCACGATGCCCTCCTCGAGCGCGGCGCGGGTCGCCTGCAGGGCGTCCTCGACGCGGTGCTTCTTCTCCTTCATCTCCGTCTCGGTGGCAGCGCCGACCTTGACGACGGCGACGCCGCCGGAGAGCTTGGCCAGGCGCTCCTGGAGCTTCTCGCGGTCGAAGTCGGAGTCGGTGTTCTCGATTTCGGCTTTGATCTGGTTGATGCGGCCCTTGATCGCCTCGCCGTCGCCGGCGCCGTCGACGATCGTGGTGTTGTCCTTGGCGACGACGACGCGGCGGGCGCGACCGAGCTGTGAGATCTGGGTGTTCTCCAGCTTCAGTCCCAGCTCCTCGGTGATGACCTCGGCGGCGGTGAGGATCGCGATGTCCTCGAGCATGCGCTTACGGCGATCGCCGAAGCCCGGCGCCTTGACGGCGACGCCGGTGAAGGTGCCGCGGAGCTTGTTGACGACTAGCGTGGCGAGCGACTCGCCCTCGACGTCCTCGGCGATGATCAGCAGCGGCTTACCGCTCTGGATTACGGCCTCGAGCACCGGGAGCACGTCGCGGACGGAGCCGATCTTGGAGTTGGCGATGAGGATGTAGGGGTCCTCGAGCGTTGCCTCCATGCGGTCCTGGTCGGTGACCATGTAGGGGGAGATGTAGCCCTTGTCGAACTGCATGCCCTCGGTGAACTCGAGGTCCATGCCGAAGGTCTGACCCTCCTCGACGTTGACGACGCCGTCCTTGCCGACCTTCTCGATGGCGTCGGCGATGACGTCGCCGATCTCCTCGTCGCCGGCGGAGATGGTCGCCACGCGGGCGATCTGGTCCTTGCCGGAGACCTCCTTGGACTGCGAGGCGATGTTGCCGACGACCTGGTCGACGGCTTTCTCGATGCCGCGCTTGAGCGCGAGCGGGTTGGCGCCGGCCGCGACGTTCTTCAGACCCTGGCGGACGATCGCCTGAGCCAACACCGTCGCCGTGGTGGTGCCGTCGCCGGCGACGTCGTTGGTGGCGGTGGCTACCTCGCGGACGAGCTGGGCGCCCTGGTTTTCGAAGACGTCCTCGACCTCGATCTCACGGGCGATGGTGACACCGTCGTTGGTGATGGTGGGGGCGCCGAACTTCTTGTCGAGCACGACGTAGCGGCCCTTGGGGCCGAGCGTGACCTTGACCGCGTTAGCGACCGCGTCCACGCCGGCCTCGAGCGCCTTGCGCGCCTCGGCGTCGTACTTGATCTCCTTGTGTGCCATTTCGATAGTTCTCCTCTGCGGGTGAGGCCGGAGGGCCTCATGTCGCTGATTGAAAGATGGGTGGGTCGGGTCAGATGACCTTGGCTAGCACGTCGGACTCGCGTAGGACGAGCAGGTCCTCGCCGTCGACCTTGATCTCGGTGCCTCCGTACTTGGAGTAGAGGACCTCGTCGCCCTCGGAGACGTCGAGCGGAACGCGCTTGCCGTCGTCGTCGAGGCGGCCGTCGCCGGCGGCGAGGACCTTGCCCTTCTGCGGCTTCTCCTTGGCGGTGTCGGGCAGGACGAGGCCGGATGCTGTGGTCTCCTCCTCCTCGATCGCCCGCACGATCAGCCGATCGCCCAGGGGCTTGAGCTTCATGTCGAAAGAACCTCCGCTAGTTGGGGACTATACGTCGCAATCCTGGCACTCCCCGGTGGAGAGTGCCAAGGCGCTACCCAATATATAGAAGAAACGGCGATCACCCGGGTAAAGATCATGGGTAAGCCACAGCCGGCCCTTCCAACCGCAGCGGTCTAAGCCGCTTACCGCAGCGGTCGGCGTAGCGGGAGCGCTCGGTTCCGGGGCCCCCCGAATTCGCCGAACCAGGCGGTCGAGGGCCAAGCGGAGCAAGGACGCAGGGAGCGTGGCGTACTACGTACGCGAGTGACCGAGGACGCCGCTCCGCGCCGTGCCATCGGCCGCCTGGTCAGTTCTGCGCGCCGCCGAAGCCCTTCATGGCTTCGGTCATACCGGTCGGCTTGTCCAAGATCTGTGAGAAGCGCACGACGGTGACGGTGTCTTGCATCGAGACGGAGCGGCCGTAGATCTGTTCGAGGAAGTTGATGAGCTCCTCGTGGCGGCGGAACTCGGGGTTATCGTGCTTGATGTCGCGGGGGGAGAGGTCGGCGAGTGCCATCACCTCGACCTGGTCGATGACGGCTTCGAAGATCCGTTCGCGGGGGGAGTACTGGTAACCGATGGTGACGAGCACGGCTTGGTTCTTGCGGTACTTGCCGGACTTGTCGCCGAGCCGGATGGTGGCGGTCTTGCGCCCACGCAGGAGCTCGTCGGCGAAGATCGTGGAGTAGAAGTTGAGGACCTGCATGAGGAAGGGCAGGCTATCGGTCTTTGGACCTGAAGGAAAACATCTACCGCGAACTCGCATCCAGGTGGGCAAGCGCCAGCTCGATCATCGAACGCTCGCCCTCGTAGCTCAACTCGGTGAGCGCCTCGCGCAGGTCGATCCAGCGGGCCTCGAGGACCTCGTCATCGTGGTCGGCGGTATCTCCGGAGACGTAGGTAAAGAGGTAGAAGGTGACCGTCTTTCCCACCGAGCGCCCGTCGCGCCGATACCAGTAGCGCGACTCGCCTAGCTCACGGACGGGCTCGGCGAGGATGCCTGTCTCCTCGCGGACCTCCCGCGTGGCGGCCTGCAGGGCGCTCTCGCCGGGGTCGACGTGGCCCTTGGGCAGCGCGAGCACGCGCGAGCCGTCACCCGCGCGGCGGGTGGGGACGATTACGACGACCTGCTGATTACGTACGACGACGCCGCCGGCTGAGATCTCGCGCGGGTGGTTCGAGCGCCCGCGCCCACGCCCGCGCCGAGGACGCGATGAGCCGGAAGGCTCAGAAGACATACTGATCGAGTGCCCGCGGGTCGTGCACGGTCAGGCGACCGCGACCCTGGGAGATGACGCCGGCGCGCTCGAGGACGGCGAGGAAGCGGCTGGCGGACTCGCGCGAGGAGCCGGCGAGCTGCGCGAGGTCGGCCTGGGTGGCGGTGAGCAGCACCTCGGTGGGGGCGGCGCCCGCGGCGATCTGCTGCTGGATGAGATCGCGCAGGACGACCGCGACGCGGGATTGGACGGTCTGGAAGGACTGGCGGGAGAGTCGCTCGTTGGACTCGCGCAGGCGCCGTCCGAGGGCGATCACCAGGCGCGTGGCGATGCCGGGATGCTCGCTCATCAATCGGCGCATGTCGGGACCGAGCACGGCCACGGCGGCGGTTGGCTCGATCGCCTCGACGGTGGCTGAGCGTCGCTCATCCTCGAACATGGCGAGCTCGCCGAAGATGTCGCCGGGCCCGAAGGTGGCGAGCGTGATGGTGCGCCCGTCGGAGTGCTCGCGCACGGCGCGGGCACGGCCGGAGCGCACGATGTAGCAGGTGTCGCTGGAGTCGCCCTCGCGGAAGACGACCTGGCCGGGCTCGAACTCGCGCGGGACGGCGAGTTCTGAGATGCGCTCGAGGTCCGCCGGGACAAGCGTCGAGAACACGGGCACGCGGGCGAGCAGCTCGACGACTTCGACTGAGCGCATACCGGCCACGGCGCAGGGATATCACACCATGCCACCGGCTCAGCCGAACGTCCCACGGCGTAATCTTCGCTGGATGGGACCATTGAAAGTGATCGCGGGAATCGTGTTGGCGGGAGCGCTCGCTACGCATCCGCATGGACACTCGCTGCTGAGCTCGCGCGAACTGTGGGCGACGATTGATGTGTGCAATCCGGTCAAAGAGCCGGACACGGTTGGTATCCGCGGCTCGATGCCGAGCGACGGGCACGACAGGGATGCGATGTACATGCGCTTTCAGCTGGAATACTTGGACCCGAAGAGCAAAGCGTGGGGCGTCCCCACGCATGGCGCGGACTCGGGATTCATCGGGGTCGGGGCGGCGAAGACGGGACGCCAGGGCGGCAGCAGCTTTCAATTGGGAGCCCCGAAGAGCCAACCGGGGTACACGATGCGGGGCGTCGTGACGTTCCAGTGGCGCCGGGGGGGCAGGGTCGTGCATCAGGCAACGCGGACGACGAGCGCGGGGCATCCGAACGTCGCGAGGGCCGACCCACCGGGTTACAGCGCCGCCGAGTGCGCAATTCCTTAAGGCGCCGGGTCTGATCGGCGGGTTGCCGACTACTTCGGCGGGCGCGAGCGCGAGCGGCTGGTTCCGGCGCCGCTGAGCATGGATCGTGATGCGGAGCGTTTGGGCAGGCGCGCAGGTTGCTTGGCCGGCTCGGCGGGCTGCTTGGACTCGGGCTTGGCGGTCGTGTGCTTGGCGGTTGTTTTTGCAGCCGTCCGCGAGGCCTTGCTCGACGCCGGTTTGGTCGGCGTCTTGCCAGCCGGTTTGGTGACTTTGGCCGCTTTGGCCGTCGATTTGGATGCGCGCTTGGCGGGCGTCTTCGCCGCCGGTTTGGCGGTTTTGGGGGCGGTGGTGGCGGACTTCTTGGGGGCGAGCTTGGTGACCGTTTTCGAACCTGAGCCGGCGCTCGGCGGGGTGGAGTCGTCGTCCTGCGACTGAGCGATCGGCGGCGCGGCCAGCTGTGCTGCTGCCACCAGGCTGCGTCGCTTGCCGGCCCCGAGACGGGCCTGCTCGATCGTGTCGATCGCGACCTTCGGGCCGATGTAGGGGGCGAGCACGACGAAGGAGATGTGGTCAGAGAGGCAGGGCAGATAGCGCATGCGCTCGGCCGAGGAGTAGGCGCTGATGATGTCCCATACCGCTCCGGTGATGGCTTCGGAGGCGATCTCGGGGGCGCGGCGCGGCGCGGGGCCGTTGGCGGCGAGCATCCCGGTGAAGCGGTCGATCGACTTGGTCATGCGCCCGATCATGCCGGGGCCGACGTCGAAGAGGTCGATGAAGGCCATCCGCAGCAATGCGGGGTGGGAGACGATGTGCTCGATGAAGGAGCTGACAGCGACGGGCACGGCGTCCGACCACGAGGAGATCGGCGCGATCGCGGCTTCGACGGCCTGCAGCGCTTCGGAGGCGAACTCATCGACGACCGTGAGGAAGCACTCTTCCTTACTCGCGAACTGCTTGTGGAAGGCCTCGGTGGAGATGCCCGCGAACTGCGCGATCTGGGGATCGGTCAGTTCGCCGTAGCCTTCGTCGAGGGTCAGATGGACGACCGAGCCGAGCACCCGGGCGCGCTTGTCGTCGCTGGCGAGGAAGGCCGCCGGTGCGGGCGGGATCTCGGGCGGCTGCTTGAGTGCGATCGCATTCAGCCGCGTGGTGGCGGGCGAGCGGTAGGCCTCGACCCAGTCGAGTAGTTCGTCGGTGAGCGTGCGTAGCTCTGAGACACGGTCTTCGCGGATGCGGTTGAAGACGACGTGGCGGACACCGCCGACGATCGCACGGGAGGCGATCGCGGGTAGCGGCGCCGTGTCGGGAGAGACCCTGAAGGCGGAGGCTACGAGGCGCTCGTAGGCGTTGCCGGCGAGGTGTAGGCGTTCGCGCGCCTTGCTGCCGATGCCGAGCGAGTCGATCAGCACGAGGTGTGCACCCTTCGGTTCGGCGACGATGTCGTCGAGGAAGGACTTGCAGGAAGCGTGCAGGCGGTTGGCCCAGCCGCGCTCGGAACCCCACGCCTCGAGTACGAGCTTGCGCGAGCGGGCGACGACGATGTCGTAGGTCGCCAGGAAGCACTCTTCCTTGTTGGCGAACTGCTCGTAGAAGGCTCGCCGTGAGACGCCTGCCAGCCCGATCACGTGCGCCACGGTCGTGCGGTGATAGCCGCGCTGGGCGATCGACTCGATCATCCCGCCGTAGAGGCGTGCGCGCTGGTGTCTGGCGACATCCTCACGGTCCAGACCATGCGGCCCGTGCGGCAGTCTCCTGTACAACGGCGCCGGATCTGTCTGAGTATCCCTCTGAGTTCCGCTCATCCCCACGGTTCTGGAAGATAGGCGATCTCACGATTAATTGCAAGTTTTTTATAACAATATCCGTCGAATGTTTCCAGGCGTGTTTCCGCTACCTCCGAATGTCCGACAGACATTTGGATTCGAACAGGCGCAAAATAGTTCCAGTTCCAATCATCGGATATGGCTTCAAGGCCCGCGTTTCTTGACTTTCAAGAGGTACGGGTGGACACAGCGGATCTGAGCGCGATCAGGCGCTGAGCGTGAGCCGGCGCGGACCGCAGCGGAAGCCGCATTCTGCGAGCAATGTCTCCCACTGTGATCCAACGGCTGGCTTGCCGTCGATCCGCTCCAGCGCGAGCCGTCCGATCCGTCCTGCGCGAACGGCCTCGGCGAGCGCGCTCAGCGCCGTGCGCACCCGTTCGTCAGCAGAGAACCCGCCGCTAGCAGGCCCGGCGGCAGTGTCAGCGCCCGCTCCGGAGGCGGGGGCAAGCACGATCAGGCCGCGTCCGCCACGCTCGACGTATAGGACGGGTGCGCCGCAGACGAGCACGACGTGGGCGCCAGGCACACGCGCGGGGCGCCGGACGCCACTACTACTGTTACTAGGACCCTCCCCCTCAGAGGAGGACGGCCAGGGCAGCGCGGCACCGTAGGGCTGGGCGGGGTCGCCGGCGGCGAGTACGAGCGGCTCGGCACGCGCCGAGCGCAGCCGCTCGACGGCGCCGGGTAGTGCGAACTGCGCGCCACCGAGACCCTCGACGAAGTAGCCGCGGCGGCAGACGCCGAGCGTCTCGAGGTCGCAGAGCGTCTCGTAGATCCCGGCGAAGCCGCCCTCGATC
>JBAUXH010000105.1:0-3046 GCA_049584155.1 Solirubrobacteraceae bacterium | reverse complement strand
CATCGACGTCGCCTGCTGGAGCGCGGCGGCAAGCGAGTCCTCGTAGCGCTTCAGCGTCCGCTGCAGGTCGTCGCGTTCGCCGCGCAGCGTGATCTCCAGGCCGTTGGACTTCTCCATGTCGGTCGAGAGCACCGCGGTCGTCTGCCGTTCCTCGGCGAGCTCGTTGCTGACATTGGTCAGTTGCTTTGACTGCTTGTTGATCTTCGCGAGTGCTGTCTCCAGCTTGTCCTGCATCCCGTCACGGTCGGCGATGGTGCGGTCCAGGCCCGACTTCACGGACGCAAGCTCGAGCTGCGTCGCCTTGAGTTGCGCCTGCACCTGGCGCAGTCGGCTATTGAACATCCTCGTTACCTCCTGTATGGAATTTCACGCTTGCGCGATGGTCATTGGTGTCACGCACCATCGGGCCGTGGTCAGAGCATTCCGGTATCTGATCCGGAACGGTGATGTAGAACCTGCGCTCGATGCACTTGTTGCACACGTAGCAGATGCGTTCGCGCTCGGCGGGCTTGCGGCCGCGGCGCTTGACGGCAGGGAGTGTCGGATCGGTGCCGGGCGGGCGAGTGCGGAGCTCGCGCAATGCCAGCTCGACGACCTGGGTCTTACTTGCGCGTCGAGTCTTGATGTAAGCCTCCAGCCAGGCGGCCAGCTCGTCGTCGATGCGGACGTTCAGGCTGGTGCTCACGGATTGGCCTCAAAGAACGCGCGGGCGAAGTGAGATGGCGTCACCGAGCGGCGGGCGGCCTGATCTGACGAGTCGGGGATCACGTGCATCTTTGAGCCCGCGAGCGCCGGGACGGGACTGCGGGCCGGTGGTGTGAACACGCCCCACAGGTTCGTCTGCTTGGTGTAATCGTCGCCGTACTCGTTGGGTTGAAAAGTCAGGCAAGGTGGCCCGAGATACCGCGTCAGCTTCCCGGGCGGATTCTCCAGACACCACCATTTCGGCTGGCACGCGAAGACGATCCGCAGGCACGCGTCGACGACCGCCAGGCCGTCGCGCAGATCGTCGTCTGAGCGCAGCCAGCGGTTGCCGGACTTCGCGAACATCGTGCAGGGCGGCGCCGCGAGGATCCCGTGAACGGGACGCAGGCACTGCAGCAGGCGGACGTCATCGCCGCGCGCGAGGTCATAGCACCGCACGTCATAGTCAGCGTCGACATAAGGCTCTGACCATGCGCCCGAGCCGTCGCACAATGACAGGATCACCTGCGGGCGCTTGAGAAACGAGCTCATGGCTCGTCGACGTAGGCTTCCTGCACGATCGCCTGGATATCAAGGCGCGTCTGCTCAGCGGCCAGCCGTTCGCGCTGAGCGTCCTCGAGCAGGCAACGGCAGCGGGCGCACTCGACAGCAGCGCGGCGCAGGACCAGGACCGACGCGACGAGGATCGCTGCGCCGCACGCGAGATAGAGCGTCATCACTCAGCAGTCTCGCGCAGGCCCCGGTTGGAGCGAAGCGTCCCGTCGCGCGGAGAGATCGGATGACACCACAGCTCGGGCAGCACATCATTGCGGCTGTAGAGCGGATGACGCGGCTCGCCGTTTGAGCAAGTGCCGATCGCGTACAGGTCATGGGCGCGCAGACGGTCGAGCACGAACTCGGCGCGATCCGGATAAGCACCGCGGTTGGGCTTAGAGCCCCAGGCCGCGAGAATCAGATCAGACGAGGCCGCGAGAACCGAGATGTGCTCATCATTGCCCACGCCGATGATGTCACCGAGCGAATCGAGGATCCGCGGGTCCGTGCAACGAATCGCATACAGGTTGCAGACAACCAGGCCGCCGTAACCCCAGCGCCTTGAGTGCGAGACGCAACGCCGGATCGTCGGATCATCGCACCGCGCGTCCGCCGTCGACGGGTTCAGCATGATCCACATCACCGTCGAACAATCACCCCACCGGCGATGCAAATCCAAACGAAAGCGACCATCCGCGCTGACCAAGGCCGAGCTCACGTCAACCATCAGGCTCAAGATCCCGCGCCGACTCATCCGTGCGCTCGCCCGTGTCCCACAAGACCCGATAATCAAAATCGGTCATCGCAGCGTAAGTGCTGGAGAACACCTGCACGATCACGCCCCTGCGATCACGACGGCGAACCTCGGCGCCGGCATAACGCACGCCCTCACCCATCACCATCAGCGAGCTCCACCAAAAGACGCTCAAGCATCCCCGCGCACCCATCATCAAGCCCATCAGCCACGCCGCGCAAGAAACCCGCGACCATCGCCTGGCTCATCGCCATCTGGACACCCGAGCCGTCATCCATCACCGCCGTGACCGAATAGAACGTTTCGAGCTGCGCCAACGCATCCATCGCCAACCTCCAAAGTATGGCCCGCGAGCCCCTGAGCGGGAGCAGGACTCGCGGGCGGGCCTCTCGGCCTCGCGTATATGTAACACAGTCACCGGCCGTGATCAGGATCCCTCGCCGCAACCAGCGAGGAAAGACCGATCCACCGCTTTGTAGGAATCCGTAATACAAGCGATTCGGTGAAGAATGCCATTTTCGGCCCATCTCACCCGTTTTCTCACCCGTTTGTATTACAAGCGATCCGGTTGACAATGCCGAATTCGGGGCCCATTTCGGAAAACCCCTGCAAAACGCCGTATTACAACTTTGACCCCTTCGCCTAACCCCCAGTGAGACAAGGTGCCAATCGCCGCTGCTGGTAGAGCCCGGCCGACGGCACGGCACGAAGGCGTGAAGGCGCCGGCGCAGCTCGGGCGTAAAACGCGATTACAAGCGTTACGGAAAGCAGAAAACAAGGTTCGGTGACAGAGAGGATCAGATGTCAGCTCACGTCCAGGCGGGCAGCCGCTAGCTGGAAACGGGCCGGGTTTTCCCTGCACGTTCAGCCGTTCATCCCCGCACGGATCAATTCAAACGGCCCTGCTGGCGGGCGATTTGGCCGCTTTTGGCGGCTGGCCGATGGCCGATTGACCGCTGCCGATCTGCCGTGCGGCGCTGCCGTTGCTGGCTGGCTGCTCGGCTACTCGGCTGCCGTCTGGCTGGCCGCTGCTGCTGCCGTCTGCCGTCTGGC
>JBAUXH010000104.1:0-10573 GCA_049584155.1 Solirubrobacteraceae bacterium | reverse complement strand
GCGCGTACGCGAACGCGACCGCGACGCCGGCGGCGGCGAACTCGGCGCGCGTCAGCGCCAGCAAGCCCAGTGCGACCCCGGCGAGTACCGGGTGCCGGCGCGTGAGAGCGAGCAGCACCAGCAGCAGGAACAGCAGCCCGACGCTCGCCGAGTTGGTGTTGGGCAGCACGAAGTTCGCCCAGCCCGAGAGTCCAACCGCGATCAGCGCGGCCGTGGCGAGTCCGGCCGAGGCCGGACGCACCCAGTTACGCGCCAGCGCGTAGAACGTCGCGAGGATCGCGACGGTCTCGGCGAGCCCGAAGGCGATCGCAGTGGCGAGGCTCGGGCCGAAGACCTTGAACGCGAGCGCGAGGCTGTAGAGGCCGGCGGGGCCATAGAAGTAGCGGACGTCGCGGTAGAGGACCGCACCGTGGGAGACGGAGTCGGCGATCGTCAGCTCCAGGCCCGTGTCGGTGTCGAGAATTCCCCATTTGCGCCAGGTGAGCGCCAGCAGAGCGAGGAGCAGAACGCTCAGCAGCGCGATGACGGTGCGGTCGCCGATCGCGGCTTCGCCGCCGCTGCGCAGCGCCGACGAGCTCACCGCGCGCCTGTGCTTGGGGGCATGCTCCAAGTGCAATGGCACGGCTGCCTCCGACGCGGTGGTCGATCCGGATGTCGATTCGGACATCAGCGACTCCTGACGAGACCATCGAAGCGGCGGACGGCGCCCCCGAGACCGGGGATCGATAGCGTCAGCGCGCCGAGGACGGCCTTGCCGCTGAGGTCGTAGCGCAGCGAACGGCGGTAGGCGGCACGTGCGCGATCGAGTCGCCCTTCGTCCATGTGATAGCGACCGATCTGACGCAGGTCGCCGGCGAGCACGGACTTGGCGAAGGCCCGGTCGGCGACCTCTTCGGCATACAGGCGATGGACGGTGTGGGCCATCTCGCGCATGTCGAGCAACCGCGAGGAGACGTTGCCACCGTGGCGGCGGAAGTTGACGAGCAGCCGTGGCTCGTAGTAGAAGACGGCCTCGGCGGCGAGCGCGCGCATCCAGAACTCGTAGTCCTCGCAGGCGAGGTCCTCGCGGAAGGGGCCGAGCAGTTCGTAGAGCTCACGCCGGATCAGCGTGGTCGGCGCAGGAATCAGACAGGTCTCGAACATCGCTCGAGAGAAGGTCGGATTGTCGAGGATGCCACTGCCCGGCGGTCTGTCGTACTCCTGCTCGGAGAGGCCGAACTCGCGCGCGTGGCCGAAGGCGATGTCGATCTGCGGGTGGGCCGTGAGGGCTTCGCTCTGCCACTGCAGCTTGCACGGCTCCCACACGTCGTCGGCGGGACACATCGCAATGTAGTCGCCGGTGGCGGCAGCGAAGGCGCGGTTGTAGGCCGCCGAGGGTCCGCGGTTCTCCTGGCGAATCAGGCGGATGCGATCGCCGAAGCGCGCGAGCTCTGCGACCGTCTCGTCGGTCGAGCCATCATCGACGACGACGATCTCAAACGGCGGGCGGGTCTGTGCCAGCACGGAGTCGATCGTCGTGGCGATCCACGGGGCTGCGTTGTAGGCGGGAATGGCTACGCTGATTGATGGATACGCCATGCGATCCTCTCGAGCTCGGCTGTCAAAGCCCTCACGCTCCGGAGTGCGATCGTCCGGAGGCTCTGCCATATTCAACGAGTTCGCCCCCTCTGGGCTTTTGGGTGGGGCGCTCCCGCGGCGCAGCACGCGTGTGGCGATCATCTTGAGATCGGCCCAGGCGGTGGGGAACGCGAGCCCGATCACCGTCAGGTAGACGCCCGCGGCCACGGCGCCGAGGAGCGCCAGCCTGATCAGCATCGGCATCTGTACGCCCGCCAGCAGCGAGGACAGCGGCGCCGCGATCGCGACCATCACGAGGCTGCCGACGCTCGCCGCCCCGAGGTCGTGTAGCAGCTGGCTGCGCGGCATGTCCACGAGCAGATGCAGCATCACCGCGTAGGCCAGCGTGACGAGCAGTTGGAAGGCGACCACGCCGATGCACACGGCGATCAGCCCGTAGGAGGAGCAGAAGAGGATCGTGCCGGCATAGCCGGCGAGCTGGCAGAGGTTGAAGATCGACAGCGCGCGTGGGCGGTTGGCGGCGAGCAGCAGCGGCGAGTTGGCGTTATTGACGGTCATCGCCATGCCGGCCACGGCGAGGATCTGGGCGGGTAGTACGGCCGGTTGCCAGTGGGCTCCGAACAGCCACGGGATCAGTTCGGGCGCGACCACGACGAGCAGCGCGAGCAGCGGAAAGACGATGGTCGCGTTGGCGCGCACGATCCGCGCGCGCAGCCCGCGCATGTGCTCGAGATCCTCGGTGCGCGCGTAGACGGGCAGCGCGAGACGCGTGATGATTCCGCTGATGCGGCGCTCGCCTTCGACGCTGACCGTGTAGGCGCGGTAGTAGTAGCCGACCTGGGCCGCGCTCAGGCGCACCCCGAGGATGATGTAGTCGATGTTGCGTTGAAGCACCCAGGAGAGCCCGGCGAAGGCGGCGGGTAGCCCGAAGGTGAGTAGCTCGCGCGTCTCGCGCACGTGTAGGCGCGGCAGCGGGGGCCGCGTCGCGATCAGTAGCAGTATCAGCGTGAGGGCGCCGGAGGCGAGCATGCCGATCACATAGGACTTGGCCTGCAGATCGAGCGTCGCAGCGAGCGTGACGGCGGTGATCGAGGCCAGCGCGACGCCGCTCACTTCGATCGCGCTGCTGGTGCGGAAGTCCATCCGCCGCTGCAGCATCGCCAGCGGCACGATCTGGGCTCCCGAGAGCAGGAACACCGGCGCGAACAGCTGGAACAGCGACGTCGTTTCCTCCCCGAACAGCGGCGTGGTCACGAACGGAAGTACGAAGATCGTGAGCAGCATCAGGCCGAGCCCGACGACGAGCCCGAGGGCCATGCCGGCCTGCAGGTGCGAGCGCTCCAGCGAGCGCCGCTGGACGAGCGCGTTGCCGAGTCCCTCGGCGGTGATCGCTTCGGCCATCTCGCTGACGATCACGGCGATCGCGAGGCGTCCGAACTGGGCCGGCGTGATCAGGTGGGCGAGGACGATGCCGGCGCCGACCATCAGGATTTCGGCGGCGACGCGCGCGATCGAGACCCAGCGCACGGCCTCGAGCGTGGCCTCGCGCAGATCTCCGCGCGAGAGCTCTTGGGTGGAGGTCTCTACGCTCACGCGATCTCTCGGTTGGCGAGCTACCGTCGGCGTCGTTCGCCGCCGACGAGCGCCAGCGGCGTCTGTGCGGCGGTGGTGTGGGCTCCGTTCGAGGACAGCGGCGGCGCGAGCGGCGGCTCCTCTCCGAGGGGCGAGATCGGCGGCGGCTGGATGCGCCCGACGAGCTGGGCGGCGACGAGCCGTCCGTAGGCGATCACGGTCGGGCGCAGGTTCATCTTCGACTGCCCGAGTCGCCGGCTCCAATCGTTGACGGTCGGCACCTCGGCGACGCGGGCGCCGGCGTTGTAGAGCTTGAGCAGCAGCTCGACGTTGGCGGCGAAGCCGGGCTCGCGCACGAGCAGGTAGCCGTATGTCTCGGCGGCGCGGCGCAGGGTGCCGGCGCGATAGACGCGGTAGAGCGAGGAGAGCGTGTGGATCTCGCGCAGCCCGCCGACGTAGCGGAAGGCGTTGGACACGGCCTTGGAGGCGGCGAGACGCATGGGCGCGACGCCGACGATGCGCCCGCCGGGAGCGTAGACGGAGGCGAGCACGACGTCGTTGCCCTCGGCGAACAGCTCGAGCATGCGCGGGAGGTCGTCGAGGTCGGAGGTGTTGTCGGCCTCGAGCGTGACGATCGCGTCCCCGTCCTGGGATTCCCCGAGCGCGGCGCGCAGCCCGGAGTTGATCGCGGTGCCGAGGCCACGGTTGACCTTGTGCCGCACGATCGCGACCGGCAGGCCGTCGCTGTGTTCTTCGATGACCTCGCTGGTGCCGTCGGAGGAGCCGTCGTCGACGAAGATCACGCGCGCGCCGAGCTCGCGCACTCGCGGCCCGAGGTCGGCGAGCAGGTTGGGGATGTTCTCGCGCTCGTTGTAGGCGGGTATGACGAAGCGGATCACGGCCATCTCCTCCCTACGCCGCGATCCGGACGGGCCGGGGCCGGGCAGCGGGCATGTCGAGCAGCGTTACGGGGCGTGAGTTGGCGGCGGAGTCGCGCACGGCCAGCGCGGCGGCCAGTGCACGGCAGCCGTCCTGAGCGCTCACGGGCTCGGGAGTGTCGTCGAGCACGCAGCGGGCGAACGCCTCCAGCTCGGCTTGCAGCGGCTCGACACGGGGCAGGGCGAAACGCACCGCGGCGCCCTCGGCGTCGCCGCGGATGCGGGCGAACTCGCTCCACGCGGTCGGCACGCCGGAGGACTCGGTGAACCAGACGTCCTGCGTGAGGTAGGAGGCGCTGAGCATCCCGCCCTCTCCGATCACCGTCATCTCGCGGCGCTTCTCGGGGGTCAGCCAGTTGACGTCGAGCAGTCCCTGCGGGCCGTCCTCGCCGAAGCGCAGCAGGCAGGAGATCATGTCCTCCTGTGAGGGATGCACGCAGCGGCTGCCTTCGGCGTAGATGCTCGTGATGTCGCGGCCGAGGACGAACTGCATGAGGTCGAGGTCGTGGGTGGCGAGGTCGATCGCCACGCCGGTGTCCTGGATGCGCGCGGGCAGCGGGCCGACGCGCGTGGCGTGAGCGCGGAACACGCGCCCGATCCGTCCCTCCTGGATCAGCTCGGAGAGCTTGCCGACGGCGGGGTTGAAGCGCTCGACGTGGCCGACCATCAGCTTCAGACCGGCCAGGCGCGCGGCGGCCGTCATCCGCAGCCCGTCCTCGAGCGCGGTCGCGATCGGCTTCTCGACGAACACGTGCTTGCCGGCGTCGAGCGCGTCGAGCGCGATGCGGGCGTGCTGCTCGGAGGGAGTGCAGATGCAGACGGCGTCGATGTCGGCCCGCTCCAGCAGCCAGCGGTAGTCAGCGACCCAGTCGATCGGTCGCCGGCCGATCCGTGTGTGCGCGAGCGACTCATCGGGCTCGGCGATGGCCGCAAGTCGTCCCGCCTGCACGCGCTCCCAGGTCTCGACGTGGTAGGCGCCCATGCGCCCCGCGCCGATCAGTCCGATGCTCAGCTCTTCCATCATGCTGCGACCTCCACGGACGTGTCGGGGGTGAACGATGGGATCTCGGTGGGTATGGAAGTGGGCGAGCTCAGGAAGGCCAGGACGACGTCCGCGATCCGTGCAGCGGCGTGTCCGTCTCCGAAGATCGGGGGCCGCGAGGCCGGCAGGGGGGACTCAAGCGCACGGGCGAAAGCGTCGGGATCGACGCCGACGAGCGTGTTCCAGCCGGTTCGCACCGTGTCGGTCCACTCGGTCTCCTCGCGCAAGGTGATGCAGGGCACGCCCCACAGATATGCCTCGCGCTGGACTCCGCCGGAGTCGGTCGCGATCATCCGGGCGCCACACTCCAACTCGAGCATGCGCGTGTAGGGGACGGGGTCGAGCAACTGCACTCCCGGCGGCGCCTGCAGGTTCCACTCTTGCATGCGCGCGCGGGTGCGCGGGTGTAGGGGCATGAGCACCGGCAGCGGCGAGCGCTGCAAGCAGCTCAGCACCTCCGCCAGGCGCTCGCGATTGTCGGTGTTGTAGTTGCGGTGCACGGTCGCGAGCAGGTAATCCCCGTCGCCCGCCGGTCGCACACGTGCTCTCCAGCTCTCCAGCGTGTCGCAGAGTGGATCGCCGGTGATGTGGATCTCACCGTGCACGCCCTCGGCCTGCAGGTTCTCCTGCGCACCCGGTGTGGGCGCGCACAGAACCTGTGCGAGCCGGTCGGTCTCGACGCGGTTGTGCTCCTCGGGCATGTCGGCTCGATACGAGCGCAATCCCGCCTCGACGTGCACGAGCGGTACACCCGCCGCTACGGCCGCGCGCGCGCCGGAGAGCGTGGCGTTGGTGTCGCCGCGGACGATCACCGCGTCCGGACGCTCGAGCGCGATCACCTCTTCCAACCGCGTCTGGGCGAGCTCGACCTGTTCCTCGCGGGCACACGAGCCGACCTCGAGGTTGTGGTCCGGGCGGGGCAGGCGGGTGGCGAGGATCTGACCCTCGGACATCGCCTCGTCGTAATGCTGGCCGGTGTGCACGAGGATCTCCTCGGCGCACTCCGCGAGCGCCGCGCAGACGGGGGCGGCCTGGATGATCTCGGGGCGGGCCCCGATCACGGAGAGGATGCGTGGACGCTCGGGCACGGTCATCGTCTCTGTCTCAGGCCGCGGCCCGGTCGGTCAGTGTCGGCAGTGCCAGCGGCTTGCCGCCCGCACGCAGCGACGCCTCGGCGAGCTCGACGGCCGCGACGATCTCGATCCCGAGCGCCAGGCTCGAGCGGGGCTCCTCGCCCGTGCGGATCGCGTGCGCGAAGTCCTCCAGCTCAAGACGTAGCGGCTCCTGCGGTTCGACACGCGGGATCACCACGTCGCCGGTGCGATAGATCAGCTGGTGCTCCCCGAAGTTGGCGGGCGTCGGCGGCAGCATGTCCATCCCACGGTCATAGATCCGCACCGGTTCGTCGGAGGCGAGATCGTCGTACTGGACCATTCGTTGACTGCCGACGACGATCATCTGCCGGAGCTTGCGCGGCGCCAGCCAGGAGATCTGCACGTTGGCGGTCTGCCCGCGGGCGAAGGTGAGCGTCATGAAGGCCGTCTCGGGCACCCCCTGGCGCAGCACGCTGCTGCCGGACACGGCGACCTCGACGACCGGCTGCTCCAGCCAATAGAGGAGGATCGAGAGGTCGTGTGGGGCCAGATCGCAGACCACCCCGTCGCCGTTGTACTTGCCGAGGTTCATGCGCGAGGAGGTGATGAAATGAACGTCCCCGACCACCCCGCTGCGGATCAGCTCGCGCACCGTGTTGACGGCCGGGCTGTAGATGAAGGTGTGGCCGGGCATCAGCACCCGCTCGTTCGCCTCGGCGATCTCGGCGAGCTCGTATGCATCCTCCAAGCGTGTGGCCAAGGGCTTCTCGACGAGCACGTGCTTGCCGGCTTGCAGGGCGCGCTTGGCCAATGCGTAGTGCGTCTGCGGTGGGGTGGCGATCACGAGCGCCTCGATCGTTGGATCGACGAGCAACGCATCCAGCTCACTCACCGCGAGGACGTCGGGGTAACGCTGGCCGAAGAGGCGCAGGTTGACGGGGTCGAGATCGCACAGGGCCTGCAGCTTCAGCTGCGGGCACTCGGCGACGTTGCGCACGAGGTTGGGTCCCCAGTAGCCGTAGCCGACGACGCCGACTCCCAGTGGCGCCTCCCGTCTGAGGATGCGCTCGTGTCCGGAGAGCTCGGTCGGCGCGAGCGTATCGGCGCTCGTGCCCGTGCCCGCGGCCGCCGTGGAACCGTTACCCCAATCGCCCGTCATGTTCATGCCACCCCCTGGCGACCGAGCACGACCGGGACGGTCTTGGCGAGAATCCACAGGTCCAGCAGCAGCGAGCGTCGCTTGGCGTACTCGAGGTCGAAGTGCACCATTTCCTCATAGGTGCGCTCGTTGCGACCGCTCACCTGCCACAGCCCCGTGAGTCCCGGCTTGACGTCGAAGCGACGCAGATAGGCATCGGGGTACATCTCGACCTCGTAGGGGATCACCGGACGGGGGCCGACGAGCGCCATCTGGCCGCGCAGCACGTTGATCAGTTGTGGCACCTCATCGAGGCTCCAGGAGCGCAGCACGCGACCAACGCGTGTGACGCGGTCGTCGACCGAGAGCTTGTACAAGCGGCCACGCTCGGGGCCGCGGTCGTCGCCGATCAGTGCCTGCACGTATTTACGGTGTGGCGCCGCGTCGGCGTCGCTGCGCATCGTGCGGAACTTGAGCATCGTGAACTCGCGCCGTCCGCGCCCGACGCGACGCTGGCGAAACAGGGAGGGGCCGCGCGTGTCGAGCCGTATCGACAGTGCGATCAGTATCAGCAGTGGTGCGAGCGCCAGCAGCATGACGCCGGCGACGAGAATGTCCAACAGACGCCGCATGCCATCAGAGGCGAGATGCTGGGCACGCGAGTGACCGACACCAGGCTCTGTGAGCGCGCTCGGCTTTACGGCAGTGGTGGTGGCAGCAGTGGTGGCGGTGGCGGTGCGAGACTGGACGGGTGCAATCGACTCGGCACGGTCCAGCGTGGTGAGCGCCAGTGGCTTACCCGATTTTGTAGGAGCGAAGCTCATATGCTCGATTAACGCGAGGGCGTGGGTGCGTCTTGCGTGAACATTTCAACTGCACACGCGACGCGCTCGAGCTCGGTCTCACTCATACCGGGGAAGATCGGCAGCGAGCAGATCCGCGCGGACATCTTCTCGCTCACCGGGAGGCTGTCGAGGCCGAGGTCGAGGCAGGCATAGGCTTCGGTACGGTGGATCGGTACCGGATAGTGAATGGCGCTCGCGATTCCCTCACGTGCGAGGTGTTCGCGTAGCGCATCGCGTGCGCGGCAGCGCACTACGAATAGGTGGTAGACGTGGTCGGCGTGGAAGGGAGGGACACCGACGGGGTCGACCCTGCGCCGGCCGGTAGCGTGCGTGCTCGTTTCGTGCGTGCCCGTTGCCTTGCGTAGCCGTGCATGCAGCGCGCCCCCCAGTCTCCGGCGCTTGTCGTTCCAGTCGTCCAGGCGTATCAACTTGCGCCGCAGCACCGCGGCCTGCAGCGCGTCCAGGCGCGCGGTGCTACCGACCTCGCGGTGGTGGTAGCGCGGTCGCTCGCCGTGGGCGCGCAGCAGTCGTACACGATCGGCGAGCGCCGGAATTGACGTCACGACCGCGCCGCCGTCCCCCCATGCGCCGAGGTTCTTGGCCGGGTAGAAGCTGAAGCAGCCGAGCGCGCCAAAGGTTCCCACGCGCCGTCCGCGGTAGCGCGCCCCGTGCGCCTGACAGGCGTCCTCGATCACGTGTATGCCCGCTTCGCGCGCGAGTTCGAGGATCGGATCGAGCTCAACTGTCGCTCCATACAGATGCACGGGGATCACGCAGCGCACGCGCGGGCCCAGCCCGGTGGCTACGTGCTCGGCGGTGATGAGATGTGAGTCGGGATCGACGTCCACCGGTCGCGGTGTCGCGCCGACAATGCTGACCGCCTCGGCGGTGGCGATGAATGAGTTGGCGGGCACGATCACTTCGTCCCCGGGCCCGATTTCCAGCGTGCGCAGGGCCAGCACGAGCGCCTCGGTGCCCGAGGAGACACCCACCGCGAAGTCGGTCTCGCAGTAAGAGGCGAACTCATGCTCGAACGCCTCCACGTGCCGGCCGAGTGTGAACGCGCCCTGCTCGGCGACTTCGCGCACCGCCCCCATCAGCTCCTCCAGCAGGGCCGGATCATCGCGATCCATGCGCGTGAACGGAACCGGTGCCGCGTCCACTGCGGGCGCGTGCGCCTCGCTGTCTGTCGCGACCCCGCCGATCATCCCGCTAGCCGACCGCTGCGACGGTGGACGGTGCGGAGTCCAGGCGGCGCAACTCCTGCTGCAGCGCTTTGCGGCCACGGTGGTGCAGGCCGTGAATGGAGCTCTCCGAGCGGCCCATCCGCTCGGCGATCTCAGGGGGTGTGAGACCGACCACGTGGCGCATTACCACGACGCTGCGCTGTTCCTCTGGAAGCATGTCAAGCGCGGCATGCAGGCAGCGGGCGCGGTCCTGTGTGTCCTCGTCGACGTGCACGTCGGCCCCGTACGCTTCTTCGGTCGGGGTCGCGCGTCGACGTCGCAGATGGTCGAGTGCGGCATTGCGCGCGAGGCGCAACAGCCAGGCTGAAAATGGAACGCCGTGATCGTTGTACTTGCAGATCGCCGTGATCAGCTTCATGAAAACATGCTGGGTGAGGTCTTCGGCCTCCTTCTCGTCGCGCACGATGCTGTGGACGTATCCGTAAATGTTGTCCGAATAGCGCACGTACAGCAGCCGCAACGCGTCGCGATCTCCCTCCTTCGCGCGAGCGATCGCGAGTCGCACCTGGCGACGCGCCTCGGGTGAATCATCGAGCGTTGTACGGCAGCGAAAGCCGGTATGTCCGTCCTTGACATCGACACTGCGGAGCACGGCACGTCCCCTTGCCTCGTTGTGAACTCGTCCCTGGTCCTCTCCGCCGCCCATGATCAGTGTCCAGGGGCGTACTTACAATGGCCCGATGTGCGTGGCGTGCGTTCAGATAGTGAACGGCGCCCCTCAGTCGTATTTCCATCGCCCGATGTGCGTGGCGTGCGTTCAGGTGGTGAACGGCGCCCTCAGCCGTATTTCCATCGCATACCGGTTAATCGCCGGTGCTTGTGGCATGTCTTCATCTGGCGTCCGCGTAGGACGTCATGAGGCGATGGGACCCCGTTAATGGTTAATCAGCTCGTGTGAGGACGTCGTGAGGCGGACGGTCTCGGTCGGCCTAAAGCCCGAACGCCCGCTCGGCCTCCCCGACCACATGCCGGGCGATCGCCAGCGAGGAGGTTGCCGCCGGCGAGGGGGCGTTGCGCACGTGCAGCGCGCGTGGGGTCGCGGAGAAGACGAAGTCATCGATCAGCCGCCCATCGCGCCCGAGCGCCTGGGCGCGCACCCCGGCGAAGGCCGGCCGCACG
>JBAUXH010000103.1:0-2050 GCA_049584155.1 Solirubrobacteraceae bacterium | reverse complement strand
CACTCCGCCAGCCACAGGATTTTCAATCAGTCGCGAAGCGCCTCGAATGCGACATGGACGAAGAGCGTTTCCGGGAGAAGCTAGGGAAGATCGCGCGCGAAGGCAGGGACATGAGGAAGTCTGTGGGTGTTTTGTCTGTTCTTGCGTGCTGTGCAGCCCTTGCGATCTCTGCTGAAGGGGCACCGCAGAGCGCGACACCTTCTGTCACCAAACCTGTTGTGCCTCCGGAAACCGTGATTGTGACCGGACCCCGTCCGGCCAAGGAAGAGCGTAACAAGATCGTTTGGGACTTCGTGTATGCCCACGCGAAGTTGACGCCAAAAATCGATCAGCTTGCGCGCTGGCGCTGGAACATGCCGGTCTGCCCAGAGGTGAAAAATCTTCCTGCCGCCTATGCCGCGTTCATCACCAAGCGAATCAAGAATGTCGCACAGGCAGTCGGGGCGCCTGTGAAAGAGCCATGCAAAACTGACATCCAAATTATCTTCACAAGCAATCCGCAGGCCTTCATGGACGGAGTGGCGAAGGACAACCCTAAATTTCTGGGATTTCACTTTCTGCACGATACCGAGAAAGTCGCGACGGTAACCAAGGACATTCAGGCTTGGTATGTGACCGCCACCAGCAATGAGGTGGCAACGTACGTTGATGATCCGTACCATTCCCCGCCGTCCGGTACTGCCGGTAGTCGTCTCAGCCACGGCCAACTTAGCGTGTTCATCAACGTCCTGATTGTAGCGGATGCGACCAAGGTGGCTGGTTACCCGGTAGGGCAGGTCGCGGACTATCTCGCAATGCTCTCGCTATCACAGGCCGATGCGCCCACCAGTTGTCTTGAGCTGCCGAGCATTCTCGACTTGATGTCACCCGACTGCCCCGCTTCAAAGAAGCCGGATTCGCTAACCGCAGCCGACAAGGCCTATCTGCAAGGCCTGTACGCCATGGACCCGGAGGAAATTGGCTCACTTCAGAGGAGCGGTATCGCGAACTTCATGAAGCGGGAGTCCGCCAACTACTGGATAAAATCTGACATTTGATTCCCGAAAGGGATTCCCCCGGATTTTTCCGCGTGCGAGTCTGACGCATGCGAAGCGGAATATCCATTACCGTTAAGCCTTCGGACCGCAAGCGTCTGCGGGCGATTGTCAAGAATCGCAATGCTCCTCAGAAGCACGTGTGGCGGGCCGAGATCATCCTGTTTACGGCATCGGGTCTTGGGACCAACGCGATCATGGAACGCACGGGTAAGTCGAAGCCCTGCGTCTGGCGCTGGCAGGAACGCTTCATGGCGCAAGGTTTCCAGGGTTTGTTGCGCGACAAGACCCGGCCCTCGCGCATTGCACCATTGAGCGCGGCAGTTGCCGAACGCGTGGTGGCGCTCACGCTCACCGAGCCGCCTGGCGAGGCCACGCACTGGACCGGCGCTGTGATGGCGAAGGCATCGGGCATCAGTGTCAGCGCCGTCCAGCGCATCTGGCGCGCCCACGGCCTTCGGCCGCACAAGGTCGAGCAATTCAAGCTTTCCAACGATCCCAAGTTCGCCGACAAGCTGCGCGACGTGGTGGGACTTTACATCGATCCGCCCGCGCATGCCGTGGTGCTGTCCGTCGATGAGAAGAGCCAAATCCAGGCGCTCGACCGCACCCAGCCCGGTTTGCCGATGAAGAAGGGCCTGGCCGGAACAATGACCCATGACTATAAGCGCAACGGTACGACAACGCTGTTCGCGGCGCTCGACGTGCTCGAAGGCAAGGTGATCGGCCGTTGCATGCAGCGCCACCGGCATCAGGAGTTCATCCGCTTCCTGAATGCCATCGAAGCCAGCGTTCCCGCCGGAAAAAGCGTTAACGTCATTCTGGACAATTACGCCACGCACAAGCACCCGCAGGTTCTGGCCTGGCTGGCCCGGCACAAGCGCTTCACTTTCCACTTCACGCCCACCTCGTGCTCGTGGCTCAATGCGGTGGAAGGCTACTTCGCCAAACTCTCGAAGCGACGTCTCAAGCGCGGTGTCTTCAGGTCCGTCGTCGATCTAAAGGCCGCCATCAAC
>JBAUXH010000102.1:0-28243 GCA_049584155.1 Solirubrobacteraceae bacterium | reverse complement strand
ATCCCAGCCCACTGCGAACCCTGACCCGAAAACAAAAACGCCAACCGACCCCCACTAACAACACCACTCACAACACCATCCACAACCCCACCACGCTCCACAGCATTCAGCCCCGCAAGCAACTCCTTACGATCCTCCGCGATAACGACCACACGGTGCAACAGCGACTCTCGACGAAAAGCTAGGGCACTTCCGACCCGATCTGGATCAAGTTTGGCCTCTCCTTCGATAAACAACCGCAAACGCGCGGCCTGCTCGGCCAACGCCACCTCGTTCGCCGCGGAGACCAGGAACGGCGCCACACCGGATTTTTGGGTGGGGGTAGCAGCGGCGCTGTGGACGTCATCGCCTCTGTCCTTCCCGGTACCGGTGACCGGTTCAACGCGCGGCGCCTCCTCCAAAATCACATGTGCGTTCGTGCCGGAGATGCCAAACGAGGAGACGCCCGCGCGCCGCGGTCTGCCGTTGGCCTGCCACGACACCGACTCGGTCAACAGCGCGACGTCGCCCTCGGACCAGTCCACATGCGGCGAGGGCTCATCGGCATGCAGGGTGGGCGGCAACAGGTCGTTGCGCATCGCCATTACCATCTTGATCACACCGGCAACGCCGGCCGCGGCCTGGGTATGACCCATGTTCGACTTGATCGACCCAAGCCACAACGGCCGTCCCTCAGGGCGATCCTGCCCGTAGGTCGCCAGCAGCGCTTGCGCCTCGATCGGATCACCCAAGGTAGTGCCGGTGCCATGAGCCTCGACCGCATCGACTTCGGCGGGCGACAGTCCCACACCGGCAAGCGCCTGCTGGATCACACGCTGTTGGGAAGGGCCGTTCGGGGCCGTCAAGCCATTGCTGGCGCCGTCCTGATTGACGGCCGAACCCCGCACGAGCGCCATCACCTCATGGCCGTGGCGTTCGGCGTCTGACAGGCGCTCAAGCAGCAACAGACCCATGCCCTCAGACCACCCCGTGCCGTCGGCGCCGGCGCCAAATGATCTGCAACGCCCATCCACCGACAGGCCACGCTGACGTGCGAAGGCGATAAATACGCTCGGCGTTACAAGCACGGTCACTCCGCCCGCCAAGGCCAAAGAGCACTCGCCTGAACGAAGCGCCTGGGACGCCGAATGCAATGCCACGAGCGAGGATGAGCAGGCCGTGTTGACGGTCACTGCAGGACCCTCTAGACCGAAGGTGTACGCCAGGCGCCCTGATGCCACGCTCCCCGCATTACCGGTGCCGATGTACCCCTCGACCTCGGCGGAGACGGCGCCTACGTTCAGGCCGTAGTCCTGATACATAACTCCGGCAAAGACCCCGGTATCACTCCCCGCGAGCGACGCTGGAGCGATGCCTGCGTCCTCGAATGCCTCCCACGCGCCTTCCAGCAGCAGGCGCTGCTGAGGGTCCATCGCCAGCGCCTCCCGCGGGCTGATCCCGAAGAACTCCGCGTCGAAGTCACCTGCGTCGTAGAGAAAACCGCCGTGGCGTGTATAGCTTCTGCCGGGACTGTCTGGGTCCGGGTCAAACAGGTGCTCAACACCCCAACCCCGATCCTCGGGGAACTCGGATATCGCATCGGTGCCTGTGGCGACCAGCTCCCACAGCTCACCAGGAGAGGAAATCCCGCCGGGATAGCGGCAACTCATTCCCACGATCGCGATTGACTCATCGGTGTGCGTCGACGATCGCCTGGCGATCTTCACCTCGGGCTTAGCGCCCTCTACCTTCGAGCGCACATACTCCGCGACGGCAGCCGCAGTGGGATGGTCGAAGACGAGCGTGGACGGGAGCTTTAGACCGGTGGCCTGCCCGAGGCGATTCCTCAGTTCGACGGCCGCGAGCGAATCGAACCCGAGCTCCTTGAAGGCCTGCCGTGGGTCGATCGTGTCGGGGGAGGCGTGTCCCAGCACGCCGGCGACCTGACCTCTGACCAGCTCGGCGACGATAGCGTCCCATTCATACTCCGGAGAGGACGCCAGGCGCCTCGCCAGCGAACCTCCGGCGTCGGACGCTCGACGGGTCGGAACGCGGACGAGCCCGCGCAAGAGCGCGGGCAGCATCCCCGTCTTCGCCTGAGCGCGCAGGGCGACCATGTCCAAACGTACCGGGAGCACGAGCGGCTCGTCCATGCCGCGTGCCAGGTCGAGCAACTCGAGACCGCGCTCCTGCGAGAGCGGAGCGATACCCATCCGGCGGAGCCGCGCGCGGTCTGTCTCACTGAGAGTTCCCGCCATGCCCGCGGCCTGATCCCACGCGCCCCAAGCCAGTGATGTCGCGGGCAGACCCTTCGCGCGACGGTGGGCGGCAAGCGCGTCGAGAAAGGCGTTGGCGGCCGCGTAGTTGCCCTGCCCTGGAGTACCCATCGAAGCCGCGATGGAAGAGAACAGCACGAACTCGTGAAGCCCTGTGCGCTCTGTGAGCTCGTGCAGGTTGATCGCGGCGTCGACCTTGGGAACCATGACTCGTTGCAGACGCTCGCCGTCGAGGGACTCGATCAGGCCGTCATCGAGTACGCCGGCGGCGTGAATCACTGCGGTCAGCGGGTACTCGCCGGGTATCGAGTCAAAGAGCTCCTCCAGCTGCGCACGATCAGATACATCGCAGGCCGCTATCCGCACCTCACAGCCAAGCGCCTGAAGGGTCTCCTGCAGCTCACCAGCACCGTCGGCCTGAAGGCCTCGACGGCTTACGAGCAGCAGCCGCTTGGCGCCCTGAGCGACCGCCAGATGGCGCGCTACCAGCGCTCCCAGACCGCCCGTGCCACCGGTGATCAACACCGTGCCGCTGCAGTCAAAGGGCTCTGGCGGATCGTAATCTCCGCTCTGCATACGCGCGAGCCGAGGCGCATACACCGAGCCCAATCTGATCGCGAGCTCCGGCTCCTGCAGCGAGAGGACATCGTGAAGCGTGCGCCTGGAGGCCTCACTCTCGTCGAGGTCGATCACGCCGAAACGCCCGGGATGCTCTGACTGCGCCGAGCGCATCAATCCTACGAGCGCGGCCTGCGCCAGGTTGGGTTCACCCTCGGTCACGCCTACGGCGCTGTCTGTGACCAGTAAGAGCTTCGCATCCGACAGCAGGGTCGAGCTGAGCCACGCCTGCAGTAACTCGAGCGTGCGCCGGGTGGCTTGGTGAACGATCCCGGCCAACTCCCGGCCGCCCTTCCGTGGGGCAGGGTAAGGACCATCCTCGCTCGTGCCCGCGATCATCGCCTCGGCTTCGAGGAGCACTACCTCTGGCGCGGCGAGGCCAGAGGCAATCGCATCTCCTAGCGCGGAGACATCGGTATAGGGGTCGATTTCGCTCCCGGGTATCTGAATCGCCTCGCCCGAGCCAACGACGACTGTAAGCGGCCACGAATCGGTGATGGAAGGCGCGGGAAGCTCCACCCACTCGAGGTCATAGAGCGCATCGTTGTGCGCGTTCTGTGCAGCGTTCAGCTGCCCTTGGTCGACTGCGCGGGTCTGTAGCGCCCGGATGGCAAAGACGGGGGCACCCTGCTCGTCGACGGCCGACAGGCTCAGCGTTTCACCATCGCCGGCCTCTCGGACCACGCGCACGCGCAACGCTCCGGCGCCCCGACCGAACAGGCGCACATCCGAAAAGGAGAAAGGAATCCTTACCGCGACATCCGCCGTCCACTCGTCGTAGAGCAACGTCGCGTGAAGCGCCGCGTCGGACAGCGCTGGATGGATACAGAAGCCCTGCGCTTCGCTTTCACGCTCCTCACTCAAAGCGATTTCGGCGAAAAGTCCATCCTCGGACTCGAACGCTCGACGCAGACCTTGGAACGATGGTCCATAGCTATAGCCGGCCTCAGCCAGACGGTCATAGAGAAACTCGCTGTCGAGTTCGCGAGCGCCTGCCGGTGGCCACTCATCGCCAAAGGTCTCCGGTTCCTGGCCGGGCGCATTCTGCGCCTTACGGAGGATGCCAGACGCATGGAGAGTCCACTCCTCCTCATCCGGCTCATCCGCTGAATGCGCGTGCGAGCGAGAGTAGATCGCAAGCTCCCTGCCTTGCTCGGAGTCGGGCTCAGAAATGGTGACCTGTAGCTGGACGATCCGATCGTCGGTGAGCAACAGCGGCGCTTGCAAGGTCAACTCCTCGATGTCCTGCACACCGACACGCTGCCCGGCCGCCAACGCCAACTCGACAAACCCGGTGCCCGGCATCAGCACCGTGCCCATGACAGCGTGGTCTTTCAGCCAAGGCTGGCTCTGCAGTGACAGTCGTCCGGTGAAGACCCAGCCGTCCTGATCGCCCGCGAGGTGCAGCTCCGCTCCCAGCAGGGGATGCTCGGCCGATGACTGCCCAAGCGAGCTTGCGTCCGTGACTCCAGCCCCCGCCTCCAGCCAGTAGCGGCGGCGCTGAAAAGCGTATGTCGGCAGCGTCACTGCCCCAGCGTCTTGGTGATCGAAGAACGGTCCCCACGCGACGTCGAGACCATCGGCGTGGGCCTGCGCGAGGAAGCTGACGAACGCTCTGATTTCGGGACGGCGCGCGCGCAGACTCGCGGCGATGAGCACCTTATCGCCGATCTCACCATCACTGACGCACTCATGCGTCAATCCACTCAGGACACCGTCGGGACCGAGCTCCAGAAAACGGTTCACGCCGGCGTCCCGCAAACACCGCACGCCGTCAAAGAAGCGGACAGCGCCCCGCACCTGCGACACCCAGTACTCGGGTCGAGTCAGCTCGACGCTTGCGACCTCACCGGTTAGGTTTGAGATGATCGGCAGCGAGGGCTCGGAGAAGGACATGCTCTCGGTGAGCGTCCTGAACTCCTCGAGCATCGGCTCCATCGACTGTGAGTGGAAAGCGTGACTTACACGCAGCCGAGTCATCTTGCGCTCTGCGCCTGTCCCGAAGGCGCGTTCCCAGCGCTCGAGCGCCTCCAGATCACCCGAGACGACTACTGCTTCGGGGCCGTTCACGGCGGCCACGGAGAGACTGACGTCATCCGAGCCCGCGAGGCTCTCCAGGACATCACTCTCACTGGCCCTCACGGCGGTCATCCCGCCCCCATCGGGCAGCGCCCCCATCAAGCGTCCCCGCGCTGCCACCAACGCACAGGCGTCCGACAGCGAGAGCACTCCCGCCACATACGCAGCGGACAGCTCGCCGACCGAATGGCCGATCAGATAGTCGGCGGTCAAGCCGAATGCGGAGACGAGCCTGAACAGCGCGACCTCGAGCGCAAACAGGGACGCCTGAGTGAACTCTGTCCGGTCCAGAGGAGCAGGACTACCCTCTTCTGAGCCCTCCGTAGACGTGAAGAGGAGCTCCTTTAGTGACCGTCCCAAGTGACCATCGAGCTCTCCACAGACTTCATCCAACGCTCGAGCGAAGACCGGGAAGGCGTCATAGAGGCCGCGGCCCATCCCACTCCATTGAGAGCCTTGTCCGGAGAACAGAAACGCCACCTTGCCTGCATCACCGGTCACTGCTTCCAGCACGCCATCTGCGGCCTCGCCACGCTCTAGAGCGAGCAGTCCGGCGTATAGCTCGTCGCGATCGCCGGCCACGACGGCCGCCCGATGCGAGAGTCGCGCACGATCCAGCGCGAGCGCAGAAGCGATGTCATAGAGCTCGGTCTGCGGCTGCGCGATGAGGTAGGAGCGAAGACGGCCGGCCTGAGCCGCTAGGGCAGGCTTACTGGCAGCGGAAAGCAGAAACGGCAGATCTCCAAACCCGAGGACACCTGGCCTCAGATCCCCCTCAATACCAGGGCCATCTTCGTTGGGAGCCTCCTCGAGGATCACGTGCGCGTTGGTGCCCGAGACGCCGAACGAGGATACGCCGGCACGCCTGGGGCGGGCAGCCGGCTCCCATGAGACCGCCTCGCGCAGAAGCGCAACGTTCCCACCCGACCAATCCACGTGTGGCGAGGGCTGTTCGCTGTGCAGCGTCCTGGGCAGCGTGCCGTGACGCATCGCCATCACCATCTTGATCACCCCGGCGACCCCGGCTGCCGCCTGTGTGTGACCGATGTTCGACTTGATCGACCCGAGCCACAAAGGGTGTTGCCGGTCCCGTCCGTAGGTAGCCAGCAGCGCCTGCGCCTCGATCGGATCGCCCAGCGCGGTGCCCGTGCCGTGCGCCTCGACCACATCGACCTCGGGGGAGGACAGCCCCGCGCTGGCCAGCGCCTGAGCAATGACCCGCTCCTGGGAAGGCCCATTGGGCGCGGTTAGACCATTAGACGCGCCGTCCTGATTCACCGCCGACCCTCGCATCAGCGCCAGCACACGGTGACCGTGTGCGCGTGCTTGTGAAAGCGGCTCGAGCAGCAGCAGGCCGGCGCCCTCCGACCAGCCGGTGCCGTCGGCGTCGGCCCCGAAGGACTTGCAGCGTCCGTCCGCCGATAGACCACGTTGACGGGAAAACTCGATGAAAACACCGGGCGTCGATAGCACTGTGACACCCCCGACGAGCGCCAGCGAACACTCGCCTGAGCGCAGCGCCGCAGCTGCGAGGTGCATCGCAACAAGCGAAGACGAGCAGGCCGTGTCGACCGTCACCGCCGGGCCCTCCAAACCGAACGAATACGCCACGCGACCCGATACGACGCTACCGCCCGTGTCCAGGTAGCCGTCGGGTATGGAGTCTCGACCCGTTCCGTAATCGTGGTACATCACGCCGGCGAACACACCCGCTTGACTGCCACGCAGCGAGGCGGGATCGATCCCCGCGTACTCAAAGGCCTCCCAGGCACATTCCAGGAGCAAACGCTGCTGAGGATCCATCGCCAGCGCCTCGCGCGGACTGATCCCAAAGAACTCGGCATCGAAATCACCGGCGTCATACAGGAAGCCACCCTCGCGCGTGTAGCTCTTGCCGGGGCGGTCGGGATCGGGGTCAAACAGACGCTCGACCCCCCAACCCCGATCCTCGGGAAAGCCACCGATCGCATCGGCGCCCTGGGCGACCAGCTCCCACAACTCCTCGGGCGAGGAGACCCCGCCCGGATAGCGACAGCTCATTCCCACGATCGCGATCGGCTCATCCACCGTCATCACCGGCACGGGCCGAGTCGCGACCGCGCTCATGTGTGAGCCCGCGACCTCACCCAGCAGGTAGCCGGCGAGGGCGGCCGGGTTGGGGTAGTCGAAGACGATCGTCGTGGGCAAACGTAGCCCCGTCACTCGGTTCAGGCGATTACGCAACTCCACTCCGGCCAGTGAGTCAAAGCCGAGCTCCTTGAAGGCCTGCGTGGCACGGATCGCCTCGGGCGAGGCGTGCCCCAGCACGATCGCTACCTCTGTGCGCACCAGTTCGAGCACGACGCCATCGCGCTCGCCCTCGGGGACACCCGCCAGACGCTTCGCCAGCGATCCGGCCATCTCACTGACACGGCGCGGGCGGGCGCGGAACAGGTTCCCGAATAGCGCAGGCAGCACGCCATCTTCGGCCTGAGCGCGCAGCGCGGCGGTTTCGAGCCGCACGGGGAACACCAGCGCCTCGTCGCAGCCTCGGGCGAGGTCGAATAGCTCGATGCCCTCCTCGCTCGACAACGCCCCCATCCCCGAGCGCGCCATCCGCGTCAGATCGGCCTCGTCGAGCTCACCGCTCATGCCACCCGTCTGCGCCCATAGCCCCCACGCCATAGCGGTCCCGGGGAGACCTCGTGCCCGGCGATGCGCGGCCAGCGCATCAAGGAATGCGTTCGCGGCCGCGTAGTTGCCCTGACCGGGGGCGCCGAAGGTCGCGGTAACCGAGGAGAACAGAATGAACGCCGACAGCTCGAGCTCGGCGGTCAGTTCATGCAGGAGCATCGCGGCATCGAGCTTGGGGCGCATCACGCGATCGACTCGCTCGTCGCTGAGCGACTCGATTACCCCATCGTCGAGCACGCCGGCCGTATGCACCACGGCGCTGAGCGGATGCTCACCGGGTAGCGAATTGAGCAGCTCGAGCAACTGCTCCCGGTCGGACACGTCACATGCCGCGATCTTCACCTGGGCGCCCAGCTCCGTCAACTCGGCTTCGAGCTCAACGGCGCCCGCCGCGTCGAGCCCGCGCCGGCTGGCCAGCAGCAGGTGACGGACGCCGTGAGATGTGACCAGATGCTTTGCCAGCAGCGAACCCAGATCGCCTGTGCCACCGGTGATGAGGACCGTGCCGGCAGTGTCGAGCGTGCCGGCAATGTCGAGCGTGCCGCCGCTCAGCTCCGCCGCCGCATCCCCGCTGGAGGAGAGGTCCACTCGCCCGAGTCGCGGCGAGATTACGCAACCGGCGCGTATCGCCATTTGCGACTCTTCGCTCGCTAGCGCGGCGGGCAACACCGCGCAAGCGCTGTCATCGTCATCCTCGTCGAGGTCGATCAGCACGAATCGCCCCGGATTCTCCGACTGGGCAGAGCGGACCAAACCCCAAACTGGCGCCTGGGCCAGACCCCCAACGTCCTCCTGGGCATTCACGGCGACCGCATTGCGCGTGAGAATCGCCAGTCGTGAGTCGGCCAGGCGCTCGTCGGAGAGCCAGTCCTGCAGCAGGCCTAGGACTCGATGGGTGATCGCACGCGCCGCTTCGACTGTCTCACCGGCACGTTCACCGCCTTCCTCGCCCGCCGCTCCCACATATGAGCCAAGATCGACGAGCACCAACTTGGGCGGGTACTCATCGCGGTCGGCGGCCTCTCGCAAAGCACTCAGGTCCTGATGAACTTCGAAGCGCACGCCTGCATCCCGCAGGGCCGTGGCGAACCCGGCTTGCTCGACCCCCAGCAGCGCCCAGTCTCCCGCCGACGCCGCACCCACCGGCGACGGGCTCGCGACCGGGTTCCAGTCCAGGCGAAACAGCGACTCCCGATAGCCGCTGTGCGAACTCGCGAGTTGCTCACGGGACGCCGGACGTAGAACCAGCGACTGCACCGACGCCACCAGCACCCCGCTCTCATCGGCTGCCAGCAGCGAGCTGCTGTCTGCCCCCACGGGAGACAAAAGCACCCGCAGGGCGGAGGCGCCTTTTGCATGCAGGCCGACGCCGGTGAATGAGAAAGGTAGGCGCAGCCGGCCGTCCTGCTCGCGGGTGTCTTCGTTGGCGCTGTTCGAGCTCGCTGCGATCACTTGGAGTCCGGCGTCAAGCAGCGCAGGGTGCAAGCCAAAGCCTGCGGCCTGCGCTCGCTCGTGTTCGGACAGCGATAGTTCGGCGAACGTCTCGCCCTCCGATCGCCACACACCCCTCACACATGCGAACGCCGGGCCGTAGTCGAACCCGATCTCGGTCATGTAGCTGTAGAAGTCCTCGCGCTCGACGGCGACTGCCCCCACCGGTAGCCAGGCGCTTCCGGCAAGGGACCGCGCTCGATCTTCCAACCTCGCCACGTCCTCCATCTCCGCTGAAGCGGGTGCAAGCACGCCGCCGGCGTGGCGCGTCCATGAGCCTTCGGCACGTAGACCCTCGTCGAGGGTGCCCTGCGGACGTGAGTAGATTTGCAGCGACCGTCGTCCTGACTCGTCGACCTCGCCAACTGAGACCTGGAGTTGCAACTCCATCTGCTCGGCGAGCACGAGCGGAACCTCCAGGTTCAACTCCTCGACGAAGAGTGATTCGATCTGGCCGGCCACATGCAGCGCCAACTCGGCAAACGCCGCACCCGGCACCACACAGATACCCAGCACTACGTGATCCGCCAGCCACGGTTGAGACTGGAGGGACAGACGGCCGGTGAAGATCCAGCCGCGATCATCAGCCAGGGCGGTAGCAGCGGCGAGCAGCGGGTGACCTGTTGGCAACAGTCCAGCCGATGCGACGTCTCCCGCGCCCGCCGAAGCCGCCAGCCAGTAGCGCTCGCGCTGGAATGCATAGGCGGGCAAGCTCACGCGTACGGCGTCCAAGCCGGTGAATGCACCTGTCCAGCTCACGCCGGCACCGTTCGCCCATATCTGGGCGATGGCACCGAACAGGGATTCGACCTCTGGACGCCCAGCGCGCAGCGCTGGAACCAGCACGGCTGGGGGTCTCGCTGGCTCTTGGCCTGCTGGCTCTTGGCCCGCTGGCTCTTGGCCATCGACGTTCTCCAAACCCAGGAGACAGTCCTGACCGATCGCGCTCAGCACTCCGTCGGGTCCGAGCTCGAGAAAGTGCTCGACTCCCTGCGCCTGCAGCCGGCGCATACCGTCGTAGAATCGCACCGGCTCCCTGACGTGACGCACCCAGTAGTCGGGACTGCACACCAGCTCGGCGGAGACGAGCTCGCCGGTGAGATTGGACACGATCGGTATGCGCGGCTCGGCGTATAGGACGCGTTCGGCGATCGCGGCGAACTCCACCAGCATGTCATCCATTCGCGGCGAGTGGAAGGCGTGACTGACGCGCAGGCGCTTGGTCTTGCGACCCTCTCGGGCCCAGACGCGCTCGAGCTCAAGGACCGCATCTTCATCGCCTGAGATCACAACCGATGAAGGACCGTTGACGGCCGCCAGGGTGACGCGGCCCTCGAGACCCGCGAGCGTTTTGAGTGCCTCGGTCTCGGAGACCTGCAATGAGATCATCGCGCCGCCCTCAGGCAGCTCTCCCATCAGCCGACCACGGGCCGCCACCAGCATGCATGCATCCTCAAGTGAGAACACACCGGCGACATGCGCCGCGGCGAGCTCGCCGACCGAGTGACCCATCAGAAAATCTGGGCATACCCCCCACGACTCGATCAACCTGAACAGCGATACCTCTAGCGTGAACAGTCCGGGCTGAGAGAAGACCGTCTGGTCTAGCAGGCCATCGCCGGAACAGCCTTCGTCCTTACCACCCGTAAGGAGAACCTCATACAACGAGCGCTCGAGATGCTTGTCGAACTCTGAGCAGCACCGGTCCAGCGACTCCCTGAAAAGCGGGAACGCCTCATACAGCTCACGCCCCATGCCGGGCCGTTGTGAGCCCTGTCCGGTAAAGAGCAGAGCTAGGCGAGACGAAGCATCGGCGACACCTTGGGTGAGGCCTGAGGCAGACTCGTAGTCCTCGCCCCTTGAAAGCACCGCAAGACCCTCCAGCAGCGACTTACGATCGTCGCCGAGAAGCACCGCACGATGCTCGAGCATCGTGCGGTGCGCCAGCGAGTATCCGATGTCGTTCGTCCTCAGCTCGGGATCAGCTTCGACGTGCTCCAGCAATCGTCGTGCCTGATCGCGCAACGCCGCCTCGCTCTTGGCTGTGATCATCCACGGCCTCGAACTGAATGCCTGGACATCCCCTGCACCAATGGACGCTCCCTTCTCCGCGAGCAGGAGACTGGCGTCGCGGCCCTCGGCGTCCGCAGAGACAGCCGGCGCCGGCGCCTCCTCGAGGATCACGTGCGCGTTCGTGCCGCTGATCCCAAAGGAAGACACGCCGGCGCGGCGCGGCCCGTGATCGCCCTCCCAGCTAACCGGCTCTGAGAGAAGCATCACATCCCCTTGCGACCAGTCAACATGGGAGGAGGGCTCCTCGGCGTGCAATGTTCGGGGTGCCACCCCATGGCGCATCGCCATCACCATCTTGATCACACCCGCCACCCCAGCGGCGGCTTGGGCATGACCGATGTTCGACTTGATCGACCCCAGCAGCAGTGGACGCTCCCTGTCTTGTCCGTAGCTCGCCAACAGCGCCTGCGCCTCAATCGGATCGCCCAGTGCGGTCCCTGTGCCATGCGCCTCCACCACATCGATCTGATCTGCAGTGAGCCCAGCGCTGGCCAGTGCCTGCCCGATAACGCGTTCCTGCGATGGCCCACTGGGAGCCGTCAACCCGTTCGACGCTCCATCCTGATTCACGGCGCTGCCACGGACCAGTGCGAGCACACGATGTCCGTTGCGTCGAGCGTCATCCAGGCGCTCAAGCGCCAGTAGGCCCACGCCCTCAGACCACGCCGTGCCGTCAGCGCCTGCACCAAAGGACTTGCACCGACCGTCCGGAGCGAGTCCGCGCTGGCGAGCGAACTCGACGAACATGCCCGGGCTCGCCATCACCGCCGCGCCGCCGGCGAGCGCTAGCGTGCACTCCCGCTTGCGCAGTGACTGGCAGGCCAGATGTAGTGCCACGAGCGATGATGAGCAGGCCGTGTCAACCGTAACCGCTGGACCCTCAAGGCCAAACGCATAGGAGACCCGACCGGAAACGACGCTCGCGGTGGTACCCGTGAGCGCGTAGCCACCCTGACCCTCCAGCGACTCGTGCAGGCGCGAGCCATAGTCCTGGGTCATCGCGCCTATGAACACTCCGGTCCTGCTGCCTCGCAGCGGAGCGGTATCGATCCCGGCGTCTTCGAACGCCTCCCATGAGGCTTCTAGCAACAGCCGCTGCTGAGGGTCCATCGCCAGTGCCTCGCGCGGCCCGATCCCAAAGAACTCCGCGTCGAACTCTCCAGCGTCATGGAGAAATCCACCCTCGCGCGTATAGCTAGTGCCGGGATGGTCGGGATCGGGGTTGTAGAGACGCTCAAGATCCCAGCCCCGATCGGTGGGAAAAGCCGAGATGGCGTCGGTGCCCTCGGCGACGAGATCCCACAACTGCTCCGCCGAGCTCACCCCACCGGGATAGCGGCAGACCATTCCCACGATCGCGATCGGCTCCTCGACCGCGACCGTCAACGTCCAGTCCCGATCCTCACCGTGAGCACCCGCGATTCGCTGCGCCAGGTAGTCGGCCAGCGCCTCGGGCGTGGCGTGATCGAATAGCAGCGTGGTCGGCAAGCGCAGCCCGGTGAGCGACTTCAGTCGATTGCGCAACTCGACTGCGGCCGAGGAGTCAAACCCGAGCTCTTTGAATGCCCGGTTGGCCGGTACCGTCGCGGAGGAGTCGTGGCCGGCAATGATGGCGACCTCGCTGCGCACCATCTCCAGCATCGCGTACACGCGCTCGCTGGTGGGTATCGCGGCCAGTCGTCTCGCGAGGGGGGCGTCCGGAGTGATACCGCCGAGCCCACCTGGGCGAGCCGCACCGATCTCCTCGAGGCTGCCGGGCGCTCGTGGGAGACCCTGACTCTCGGCCATCTCCCAATCGACGTTTACTCCGGCCAAGCGCGCCTCGGCGAGCGAGGTCGCGAAGCGCTCGGGGCCACCCTGATGGCGTCGCAACGAACTGAGTGCCACGGCATCATTCCACTCACCTGATTCGTCGAGGATTTCCTGTACCCCTGCTGTCAGCGCCGGATGGGGACCGATCTCGATGAAGGTGCCATACCCATCTCGAAGCAGGGCACGGATGGTCCGCTCGAACTGAACGGGTTCGCGCTCGCCTCGATACCAGTGCTCGGCGCCAAGCTCCGCGCAATCCAGCAGATCGCCTGTCACCGGGGAATAAAGCGGCACCTCGCCTGGACACGGAGTTACGGATGACAGCGCGTCACTGAGCTCCTCGCGGATCTCCGCTACCTGCGCCGAGTGCGCGGCGTAGTCCATCGGGACTTTTCGTATGCGCACGCCGTCGGCTTCACATTCCTCGATTAGCGCTCCCAGCGCATCGCTCTCTCCGGATACCGCGGTCGAAGACGGTCCGTTTAGCGCCGCTAGGGCAATGCGACCATCCCAACGCTCCAAACGCGCATGGACCTGCTCGACTCCCAACAGGACAGACGCCACGCCACCCCTCCCAGAGAGCCTGGCCAGAGCTCGACTGCGCAGCGCTACCACCCGTGCGGCATCTGCGAGCGAGAGTCCTCCCGCCATGTGCGCCGCAGCAATCTCGCCCTGAGAGTGGCCGACCACGGCGGAGGGCGACACGCCGCAGGCTTGCCACAGCGCGGCCAATGACACGGTCACACCGAACAGGGCCGGCTGAACCACGTCTACCCGCTCAAGCGCGGGGGCGCCGTTGCGAGCACGCAAAACGTCCTCTAGCGACCAGTCGACGTAGGGCGCGAGCGCCTGCTCGCAAGCGTGGAGACGCTCGGCGAACACCGGCGCGCGGTCCAATAGCTCGAGCGCCATGCCATCCCACTGAGAGCCGTGACCTGAGAACACGAACACGACTCCGCGGTTACCTACGGGGACATCTGTGTTCATGTGATCGTCACTTCGGATACCACGCCTGGGATCGCTCGGGCAGGGCCGGCGGCCATGACATCGGCCAACCTTCTCGTTATGTCCGACCAACCCCGGACGGTCCTTGGCACACTCTGTGAGTAACCCGCCGGCCTGATCCTCACGCTCGCAGCTCCAACGCGCGAATGAGACGGTCTCGCGTCTCATGCGGCGCGACGATCTCATCGACAAAGCCATCGGCCGCGGCCACATCGACTCCAAGTCGCTCGGATGCGTACAGCTCGGCCAGTTGAGCGGCGTCCGCGCCGTCGGTGATCGCTCTACGCTCGATGATCGCAACTGCTTGGGGTGCCCCCATGACGCCGATCTGTGAGTCTGGCCAGGCGAGCGTCAGATCCGCTCCGAGGTCGCGGGAGTTCATCACGATGTGCGCACCGCCGTAGGCCTGACGCAGCGTGACGGTGACCTTTGGCGTAGTCGCGCGCGCGAACGCTCGCAGCAGAGAGGCGCCGTGACGGATGACGCCGGCCCGCTCTTGGTTCGCACCCGGGAGAAATCCGGGGGTGTCGACCAGCACCACGATAGGCAGCGCGAGGCGATCGCACATGTCGACGAACCAGCGCCCCTTCTCGGATGCGGCGCTGTCGATCGTGCCTCCCAGGTGAAGCGGCTGATTCGCGATGACACCTACCGGACGACCATCGAGACGGGCGAGGGTGGTGACTAGGTTGCGTGCCCACCGGCCCGCAAGCTCCAGATGGCCTCCGCCGTCGACCATCAGCGTGAGCACATCCCGCACGTCATATACCTGGCGTGTGGAAGACGGGATGCTGTCCACCGGGCTTCCCGGCGGTGGATCGACGGCCGGAACGAGCGGTAGCGGCCCACCGATCGTCGATGGGAGGTAGCTCAGCAGATCGCGCACCAATTCCGCAGCTGAGTGGTCGTCATCGGCCGTGAGGTGCGAGACGCCATTGGCGGCATGTACCCGCGGTCCTCCGAGCTTCTCGGCGCTGATCTGCTCGCGCGTGACCTGTTCGACGACCTTAGGACCGGTCAGGAACAGGCGCCCGTCCGGACGCACCATCACGACAAAATCTCCGAGCGCCGAGGAGTAGGCCGCTCCGCCGGCACAGGCGCCGGGAATAACGGTGATCTGCGGCACAGGCGCCAGCGCCTGCTCGCGGAAGATCGCGCCGTACGCCCCGAGGGCAGCGACGCCCTCTTGCAGCCGCGCCCCGCCTGAATGGGGAACACCGATGACCGGTACACCGGCGCGACTGGCGTATCGGATCGTGCGCGCGATCGTCTCGCCACCGGCGCGACCCAGAGAGCCGCCTCGATGACTCACTTCCTGTGCCCATACGCATACCGGACGACCATGCACCCGGCCGGAGCCTGCAACGACACCGTCGCCGACCGCCGAGCGCCACGGGTGAAATGTGTCGCAGTCCAGCAGCGCCTCCAGACGCGCGATCGCGAGATTGACCGCCTTTGGCGCCAACTCCACCACGGCGCTGGGGCTTGCGCCCGCGACCTCCCCGTTTACTCTCTCTCCGGACAGTGTCTGGGAGAACTCGCTCATGATCACACGGAGTCGAGGTAGCCGAGGTAGCCCTCGGCGGGTATCGATGTCCTGCCCACACAGCGCGATCTCGTAGCCGAGGCGGTTCCTCGCTGGGGAATGTTTGCGGCTCGCCCCGCTCGGTGTGTTGGCGTCGATGCAACGCCGGATGTGGTCAATGCACCGCCTTGCTTTTCACGGTGTGGCATGGCCAACTCAGTCGTCAACGTCCACACCGAGAACGTGTGAAAAGTTGCATGCGTAGTTGTTAAAGTGAATGGAGTCGCAGGCATAGACCAGCATCCATCGCGCCGACTTCAGGGCCCATTTACGGCATGGGATGACCCTAAAGCCAGGTACGTGGCTTGTCATGTAGGAACAACAGTCGTCTCGCCAGAGCGGCCGAGTGCTTCCCCGCGGCGGCCCTAAGTAGTATCAGCTGCCTTGAGCCCCATGGTGCGCCAATATGGCGTGGCTCCCTACGCGAAGTGCGCCATATAGTCCTACCGAGCCCACGCCGGACTCACGTGCTGTTCACTGCTCGATCGAGGGCGTTTCGATCTCGGTTATCTCACCCAATGCCTCTAGTCGAAGCGCCAATTCCAACTCCGCCTGACATGTGTGAAGCGCACGGCCGAGACTCTCCTCGATCTTGTGCAAGCGGCGTTTGACGGTATGCCGGTCGACCTTGAGCACAGCTGCCGCCGTGGCGGCGTTACGCCCCACCGCAAAGTAAGTACGCAGCGTCTCCCGCGATGCCGCCCCTCCATCTTTCTGACTACTGCCAAGCGGCGCGAGATAGATCTCTTTCAATGATCTGGCGAGCACGTCGTCCCGGAGGACGGGCGCCAGCAGCAGGACGTCGGCATACCGCGTGAGAGCCTGTGGGCTGCGCAGCGCGACCCACAGGGCCCGCTGGGCCTGCCAGTGCGTCATGCGCCATCCGTCGACCCCTCGGGCCACCTCACCGACCGCCAGCGAAACGCCCGCATTGTCTTTGTCCAAGAGCAGGCGCTCGATGTCCGCGACCGAAATCTTGCGCTGGGAGCCGAGCCACGCCCATACGGGCTCATCCCAGCGCGGAACGGATAGGAGCTGGCAACCGAGACCTCTACCCAAGCTCTCGACGACGGCGGCCGCGCCGACCCCCGCCGCGATGATGCCGACGTGCCATGCCTCCAGCTCATAATCCAAGCCGGCCGACCCGATCGGTGCACCGGCTAGCAAGGCCTGCACACGTTCGGAGCGGCGCTGCTCCGGCGAGCGCCTGACGCGATTGACCTCCTGCATGTACTCGGTCGCGATCGAGGCCATGACGCGATCGATCAGCTCCCCCTGCGTTCTGAGCACGTGGCGCAGCGCAGCGCTTGGAAAGTGATCGTCCTCCTCCATGACGAAGTCCGCGATGAGCCGCTCGCCGGCCGCGTAGCGACGCAGCACGGTGTCCAGGCTCACGCCGTAGCGTGCCGCGCGACGAGCCTGGGCCGCCGCCGCCTGCGGAGGTGGACCCGACCATTCCTCGCCGTGCTCGATGCCTGTGAAGCTGAGATCTACGGCCGCGGTGACCGCCGCACGCAGTCCTGTGACGTACTCGGCGTCTTCGTCACCCACCGGCTCGGACATGGCGAGCACACGCGCCACGATCGCTTCTTCGAGCTCTGAGCGCCTGGCCCGCAACCGGGCAACTAGGCCCATGCGTACCCACTCAAGCGATTTACCACCGCCCCCTTGAGCAACTCGGCTCATCGGCTACCGCCACGCCACATCGGCGCCCGTGCGGTATCCGGGTGAAAAAATCTCACATTTTCGAAGAGTTCACAAAAAATCACGCACGGCCCACTTGCATGTCTTTCATGCTCTCCTGTCTTCGCATCTCGACGGTCGCCAGAACCCGTAGCACAAGTTGTACGGTCCCGATTAGTAACAGATCCAATCGACACATGTCAAGGAGCGCAGGATCTCGATTATCCGCTCAATCTCACGAAATTTGAATATCTGACAATTCTCCATGCTCGGCGGGCGCCCAGCGGAATTAGTATTCATGGCGCTGCCTGTACACTGAGCCTAGGAAAGAGTCGAGTCATAAGACGTGCGCGATGATCGGACGTAACTGGAGCAAGTGATCCAGCTCGTACGATTGAGCTCGCGGCGATCCCGGCAAGGTATGGGATGGCAGGCCCAAACTGCCCTTGCTCAATGAGGCTACACCGGGGCGAGAACCAGAGAGACGCGCCTCCCCCGCTCGCTCATAGCGAGGGGATCAAGCAGGGGCCCTCTCAATCCATTGTCAGCGGACCCTCGGCCGATCCGCTGAGGAATTGGCGCACGAACGGGTTTTCCGAGGAGAACATCCGCTCCGCATCCCCCGCCTCCACGATTCGCCCTCGCCACAGCAGCGCGATGTACTCGCCGATCTGCCGCGCTGAGGCGATGTTGTGGGTCACCACGATGTACGTCCCCCCGTAAAGTTGGTGCATCTCCTGAATCAGGTCACACAACAGCGCGGTGCGCACCGGGTCCAAGCCCGAGTCGGGCTCGTCGAAGATCACGATCTCGGGCTCCATCACAAGCGCGCGCGCGAATCCAGCGCGCTTGCGCATGCCGCCGGAGAGCTGATTAGGCATGTAGTCGATCGCTTCCGTCAGACCGACATCCGACAGGCGCTGCCTGACGACCTCAGAGATCTGCGCCTCTGACATGTCTGTGTGCTGACGCAGGGGGAAGGCGACGTTGTCATACACCGACATCGATCCAAACAGGGCACCGTCCTGAAACAGCACGCCGACCTTGCGGCGTAGGGCGAGCAGCTTCGGCAGCGTCAGGCCAGGTACGGACTGGCCCTTGACGATGATGTCTCCCGAATCCGGAAACATCAGTCCGATCAGATGCTTGATCAGCACGCTCTTACCGGTGCCAGACGGACCCAGGACCACGGTGATCGTCTCATCGGGGATCGCCACGTTTAGACCGTTTAGAACGGGCGCTCCCCCCAAGCGCTTGTGGACGTCTAGGCAGCGGATCGACCAGCGCTCATCCTCGGGGTCGCCAAGTAGATCGACATCGCTGGAGTGATACTCGAACTCACCGCCCTCTCGCTGATGTGCGAGAAGGTCTCCGCCCTCGCCGGCGACCTGACCCACGCCCGCGGTCTCGCGCTCTAGGCCTGGATCGAGACCCTTTTCGGAGTCCTGTGGCGTGCCGTCGGTCATCTCCACCCCGGATATTAGTCGGCGACTGGGACATCGGCAACTTGTCGATGCCCCGATCTCGGCTTGACATTCTACCGTCGCTCAGTCTACGATATGGCGTCAGAATCGGTTTATAGCCGGAGGGGGAGCACCGAGGGAGGGGGTTAGGAGGTCAGATGTTGGATCGTAGGGATCTCGCGGTCGTGTTCGAGCCGTCCGCGTCCATCCGTTCGGCCGACCCGCGTCGAGACATTCTCGAGGCGCTCGTACGGACGATCGCGCTCAGGGGCTATGACCGCACCACGATCGACCGTGTGCTGCTGGCGGCCGAAGTTCCGGCGCCCGTGTTCGACGAGCACTTCGAAGACAAGCAGGACTGCCTGCTCGCGGCGCTCGACGAGTTGATCGCCAGGATCGAAGGCGCCATCTCCGAGCGGATCGACAGCGCGGCGTGCTGGTCCGAGCGCGTGCTCATCGGCCTGGAGACCTTGCTGGCGGCGTTCGCCGGTTATCCCGACGGAGCGCGCGTGGCGCTCGTGGAGTGCCTCGGCGCGGGAGAGGAGGCAATCGCGCGCGTGCGCTCGGCGATCGCGCGGACGATCCCGGTGCTCGAGGGGGGACGTCGTGGCGAGAGCGACGCTGAGGCGTCGGCCCTGGATACGACTCACCTGCCTGCGCAGACCTCCGAAGCCGTCGCCGGCGGGATCGCATCGATCCTGCACCGTCGCGTCCTGGAGGGCCACACATCGGAGCTTCCTGCGCTGCTCCCCGATCTTCTCTACTTCGCCCTGATGCCCTATCTCGGCCATGAGCGTGCACTCGCGGCCTCGGAGTCCGCTTCTGCTCGCGCCGCCTGAGACTCCTCTCTCTCCCCTCGCGCGCCCTCGCCGCCACGCACCCGCACCGCACGCGACGCAGCCGACGCGCGCGGCCTGCGGCCTATTTCCCGCTGTAGGTCACGTGCGGATACTGGCTGCTCTGACCGTTGAACGTGAACGGACCCTGCTGGTTGCAGCCCGGCGCGGGGACCGAGTTGGCGGTTTCGGGAGCATTGGCGATATGAAACTGAATCAGCTGTTCGATGAGCTTCTGGGAGATCGTTTCGTTCGCCGGCCCGCTCACCGACGGCGCCGAGTCCGCGCAGGAGCCGCCTTCGAAGACTTTCAGCCCACCGTTGGCGAGGGCTCGGAAGGCCCCGGGCTGGAAGTAGGGGTTGGCTCGGTTCGTACCGATTCGTTTGCTGTAGACCGTCAGGCTTTCAGGTCCCAGCACGAGCATCGTCTTCAGGAAGTGCAGCTGGGGGCCCTTGCTTTCCCCGTTGATCGCGAAGTTGCTGTTCTGGGCCTTTGTCTGAGTGGCCGCGGCGAAGTTGCCGAAGAAGGCCTGCAGCTCGGGGATGTTCTGGTCGATGAACTGCAAGAAGGGATCGAAGTTGTGCAGCACCGGCCTGAAGTTTTCAAGCAGGGGAACGGTCAATTCGAGCTCTGGCTTGACCACCGGCAACCCCTTCTTCGCAGCCTGCGTGAGCGGTCCGAGCGAGGTCAGGAAGCTGTTGAACGCGGGCGCAAACGGCTTTGTTGCTCCCAGTAGCGCCGACAGCTGGCGCTCGGCCGGGCGGAATTCTTCGAGGAACGGGCTCGTGACCTTGGCGAAGCTGTCGAGTTCTTTGAACGCCACCTGCGAGTTGTGCTCGAATGCCGGCAGCACCTTGAAGGCTTCGGCGAAGGCCTGGCTCTCTGAGGCGGCAGCGCGGAACGTGCGCTCACCGTTGACGATGAAGCTCTGGAACTGATGATCGCGTTCGGAGAGCGCGTCGAACACTTCCCCGGTGCCTTTCACGACTCCAGTCAATGCACCTTCCTGGGAGGCGAGGATGCTCACCAGCTGGTTGGCGTGTTCGGCGAACGGGTGCAGCTCGGCGAAGTCGGAGTTGATCTGTTCGCCTCGACCGGTGATCCCGACGGCGACCGACTGCATCCACACCTGGAAGCTCTTGCGCGTCTTGGGATCGAGCGCCGAGAGGATGTCGTCGAGCGTCACCGACGGTTCGACCTGACTCTCATTCAGCCGACCCCCATCGGCCAAGTAGGGCCCGGTCCGGCTCTTGGGAATCAACTGCACGTAAGTCTCACCCAGCAGCGTCTTTTGGCGCAGGATTGCGTGCATATCGGCGCGAATCGGCGCATACTGACTGGAAAGTTCGACCGTCGCGATCGTGCGCCCTTCATCGCCTAGCTTCAGCGCGACCACGTGCCCTACATCCACGCCGCTGATGCGCACGTCCGACTGTTCGGCCAGCGCCAGCGAGCGCGGGAACGCGACCGTGAACTGATACCCCTTGGGTTTCAGCGGTACGGGACCGCCGAAGGACTCCCACAGGAACAGCAGCAGACCAAAGCAGCTGAGCGTGAACAGGATGATCACGAGGATGTTGCCGAACGTGGGCGCGCGCTTTTGCATTTAGCGTTTCTCCCCAAATGGGTCTTGGCTCAGGCCGGAGAAGGGACCGGCCGTCGACTGCTTGGATGCATGTGCGGCAGCGGCGACCGTCGCGCTTTTGAGGATGCCCGCCGCTTGACAGGCGGCCTTCGTCGGCGGGTTGATCAGGCCGACGATGATGTTCACCGTCGGGTTGATCGTGCCGGCGGGCGCCAGCAGCGGCAACACGCCGCAGTTCAGATACGTCAGGCTGCGGGCCAGCACGCCATGCGCGTCGGCCGAGCTGACGACGCTGTTGAGGTTGTGGGCCGCCCAGGCGGCGAAGAACCCGAAACTGGGGCGGGTTTTCCCTGGGTTGTAGGCGAGCTCGTTGAAGAGTTCGTTCAGCACCGTGAAACTGGTGGCCAGGTGCGGGAAAGACGCGGCGAGCCCCTTCAGGCTGGGCTGCAGTGAGTTGACCGTCGGTAGGATTTCGCGCGCGAACGGTCGGATCTCATTCTTAAAGATCGGCGTGGTCGTTTTGAACGACGGCCGCAACGCTTCCTCGGCCGGGGCGACCGCGGCGGCGAACGGGTGCAGGGCTGTGAGCGTCGGGCCCACGACGTTGAACGCCGTGGCGAGCTTGCCGAGCCCCTGTTCGGTCTTGCTCAGCGCGCCGGGCAGCAGCTGCAGCGTGCGCTGAACGCTCTGGTTCTCCTGCGCGAAGGTCGCGAATACCGCGTTGGAGGACTGGATCAGATCCGCCAACTGCTGATCCTTGTTGCCGAAGGCTTCCATCAGCAACTTGAAGTTGTGGATGGCGTGCGCGATGTTCGCGTGGCGGTAGTGCAGTTCCCGGGTGATCAACTCGGCGTCGCGGGCGGTCGGATCGAACCGCTTGAGCGTTGCCGAGAGCGCCTTGCCGTTGTTCTTCAGACCCTCGCCGGCGCCTGCAAGCAGCTCCTGCAGGTAGGCGCGTGTGTCCGCGTCGAGGGTCGAGAGGAATTCGTCGAAGTTGATGTCGGGTGCCGTTTGGGACAGGGGGATCGTCGCGCCACTGTGCAGCTGTCCGCTCGTCGGAGCTCCCGGATCGACCTCTACGGTCATGTCCTTGAGTTGGGTCTTCGGGCGCAACAGCATCGTCGCGTTGCGGTATAGGCGCCCTTCGGAGTATTTCGGGACGAGATGCATCGTCACAATCGCCACCCCGTTGCGTAGATCCACACTGGCGATTTCACCGATCTTCGCACCGGCGATCGTGACGGCCTGCCCCTGCCCCGGGGTGACCGCCTGGGCGGTCTGAAATTCGCCGTTGAGCACGAAATAGTTGCGACCCAGCACGGGCACCCAGCCAGGCAGCTTGAGGTTCTCGTGCGCGAGGATGTAGCCGCCGACCAGTGCGGCGATCACGATCATCGTCACGACCGCGATGAACGCTTTCTGGTAGCGCGCGATTTGTTCGCGGACACTCAGCCCGCCCTCGTGGCTCTCACCGGGGGTCATTTAGTTACTCCCATCGGCGGGGCCTTGTGAGAGCGGTCCGTTGAAGTCGGGGAGTGTCTGGGTGTTGCACGCCACCAGCGGCTTGTACGGGGGCTCTTCGGCCGGATAGGCCGGGCGCGTGCCCTGTGGCGCCAGCGGCGAGTGCGCGAGCAGCTGCTGACCCTGCAGTTTGGTGCCGAGGATCCCGGTGTGCCCGGAACGAACGACCTGACCGCTGTTGCCGAGCAGAGCGTGAGCCATCGTGCCGTTGCCGGAGAAGGCCTGGCTGAAGCCCGCCAGGCCCGTCAACGAGGACCAGAACTCCTTATACACTTCCACGCCCGAGGTGCTCGCCCCATCCTGGAGCTTGGTATTCGCGCCAGGGAAGAACAGCTTGCTCAGGCACTGGCTGAATTCGTCGGTCTGCTTGAAGAACGGGACCTGTTCGCCGATCAGCTGACCGATCGTCGGCGCCGCTTCGTTCAGACCCTTGGCGACCCCACCGAGCTCGTTCGGCGCAAGCGAAGCCTGCACCTGTTCGATCCACGGCAGCGCCGCGGCAATGGTCGGCCCCTGCTGCTGGACGCCGGGGAGGAGCGCTTGTGCGAACGCGCGTGTCGGCGCGAGCGAGGCGTTCAGTGCGGTGAACGCCCGGTCGGCGTTGGTCAGTGCCCCGGGCAGGTGAGCGATCGCCGTGCTCAGGCTGGAGGATTGGGCGGCGAACGCCGCGAAGAACGCGTTGAAGTTGGGCGCCCATTCGCCCAACTGCTGCTCGTGCACGTTCAACGCCCCGGTCACCTTGTTGATCGCCGCGAACAGCTCGGAGAGATCGTGGGGTTCGGTGCCGCCGATCGCCTGGTTGACGATCGCCGAATTGCGCAGTGCCGAGGGCGCGCGATGGTAGGTCTTGTTCAGTGCCTGCGCGGCGTTTAGCCCGTATACATCAGGGTCCTGTGCGGCGTTTTCGGCGGCGTCGGGCTTGCGCGTCAGCCCGTCGCCGTAGCCCTGCAGGAAGTCCTGGAGGTTGGCGCGTGTGTCCGTGTTGAGCGCGTTGAGCACCTGATCGAGCTGCACTGGGTCGGAGGTCTGGGTGATCGGGATCGTGTAGCCCGAGGAGATCGTCTTCGCTGTCGGACTACCCGGCTGCATGTCGACGAACCAGTTGCCTTCCAGGAAGATCCGCGGTCTGATCTTCAATGTCGCGTCGGTGTGTAGTGGCAGGCCTTTGGGTTCGATTTCCATGCTCACCACGCCGGTGTTGCCTTCGCGGTGAATCGAGGTGACCACTCCTACGTCGACACCGGCGATGCGTACGGGCGACTTCGGGTGGATGTTGACGGCAGTGGCGAAGACCGCCTTCAGGCGAAAGCCGTGTTTGAACGGGATGCGCTTGGTGAAGCCGAAGAAGACGGCGATCACGAGGATCACAAGGAACGTGATACCGACCCGCACCGGATTGGAGCGGCGCAGCTCGATCACAGGGATCTCGTCGTGGCGGCGCCAGAAGCGCAGACGGCTCATGATCCCTTCTTCCCCTTGCCAAGGCCGAGCGCCTGGAGCGTCGCGCTCGGATATTTTTCGCCGAACAGGTTCTGTTCGCGCGAGGTCAGTTCGCGGTTGTTCGTGCTGCCGCCCGCGGGCAGGTTGCCGACGACCATTTTGCCTGCCACGAACTTCTCGTTGCCGGCTTCACACAGTCGCGGCTGTCCGGGACCGGCGACGTTCGGGTAGGGGTTGGCGTGCAGGAAGTTGTTGTCAACTGGCTTACCGAAGCTGTTCTTTTCGATCGAGGGACCATTGGCCGGACCCGTGGAGGGGAAGCCCTCGGCGCCGGGGCCGTTCGGGGAGAGCACGATCGCGGCTTGTGCGAGCGTGCCGTTGCCGATGTTCTCGGCCTGCAGGTTGGAGACGTTGCGGAGCATCAGCGTTACGTAGTTGCAGTACGCCTGCGCGGGAGCGAGCCCCGCGAACAGTGGCCCGCCGAGTTCTGTGGTCTGCGTGAGGTCTTCGAGGCTTAGCGGCACGATCGGGTTCTGGGCGAAGGCCTGGAAGGCCTTCGCGGCTTCGGCCACGCCCGAGTTCAGGGCGGTGGCGGCGCGCAGGTTGACCGCGCCCACGGAGAAGGCGTGGCCCAGCTGGGGAGCGACGGTGACGAGCGAGCTCGCGCTCGGACGCAGCAGGTGCATGAACTCGGTCGCGTTTTCGATGAACGGCGCCTCGTAGGCGAGCGAATGCGTCGCCTGCGCGAGCGCCGCCGGTCCGCCGGCGATCGTCTGTTCCAGCGAGGGCGCCACGCCGGCCCAGGCCGAGAAGAAGGTGTCGAGCTCGTTGAACCAGGCGGCCTGCGTGTTTGCCACCGGCGCGACCTGCGAGGCGAGCCGGTCGAGTGCGGGGAACAGCTTTTGAAAGCCCGTCGGCGGCGAGGCCAGGTTGTGCAGGACAGGCACGCCGTTGGTGAGGAGCGGGCGCAGCGTCGCGATCGTTTCGTTCAAACCTATCCCCCGGCCGGCGACGCCATCGCCGAAGTTGATCGTGTTGTGCTGGATCGCGGTCCTCGTCTTTTGATCGAACATGTTGAACAGCGAGACGATGTCTACAGGTTCGCGCGTCTGCGCCATCGGGATCGCTTCACCCGCCTTCAGTGGCCGGCTGGACTTTCCCTTTTCCAGTTCCAGGTACTTGAGCCCGATCGCTGAGACCGACTGCACGATCGCTTTGGTGTCAGCTGGGAGCGGTTCGACGCCCTTTTCGAGCTTCAGTTCGGCGGTCGCGGTGATGCGGCCCGTGTTGGGGTTCTGGTGGGGGGTCAGCGAGCTGATGATCCCGACGCGCGTGCCCGCGATGCGCACCTGGTTGGCCTTCTGCAGACCGGAGGTTTCGGGCAGTTCGACCTTGATGTTGTAGGTCGGCACGAACGGCAGCCCGTTGTTGGCGTTGAAGGACAGGAACACGGCGACGACAACGATCAGCGTCGTCAGCGCCCCGATCAGGAGGGGGCTTCCGGCCAGGGATCCGCGGCGCCGGGGGTTCACTTCGGCGTCTCCGTGGGATCGCAACCGAGCTGGCCGTTGTTGGTGAAGGGCGCCGAGCCGTCGGCCGAGGGCTGGGTGGCGGCGCCCGGGCAGCGGCGCAGCTGGCCGGTCTGCAGCGCCTGCAGGACCTGCTGTGGGCTGGAGGCCGGCGTGAGGTTGTTGTTCGCGCCGAGCGTGAACGAGGGCGTGACGGGACTGATGCGCGCGTAGTGCCCGTTGGCGTCGTAGTAGGCGGTCGTCTGGCCGAAGGCGCGCACGGCGCCCTGCAGCTCCGGCGAGTAGGGGCCGAAGAATGCGGTCATCGGCACCGCTTCTTGCAGCGCTCGCACGCCGTTGGGCGAGGCCGTCGTCAACTCCCGCGCCAGCGCCGGCAGCGCCGCGAACGCATCGGTCAGGTCGTTGTTCGCTCCCGGCCGTGAGATCGCTTGGCTGAAGTTACCCACGACGGGCGTGGCGGTGGTCACGAGCGGACGCAGTCGGGCGAACAGCGTCGTCAGGGCCTGTGTGTTCGGCTGCTGGGCGTTCACGAGGTTGGTGAGCGCCGTCAGCGTGGAGGGTATCTGGGTGAACGTCTTGTTGCCCTCGTTCAGCGTCAGCGGCAGCTGGCGCAGGCCGCGCGCGAGGCTGCTCTGCTGCGAGCCGATCGCCTGAAAGGTCTGATTGCCGTGTTCGACCAGATCGCTGAGCGATTCCTTGTGCGCGGCGAGCGTCGTCAGCGCCTTCGCGGATTCGACGAGGAAGCTCGTGAACGTCGACTGGTCACGGGTGAGCTCGCTGAAGAAGTGGTCGATCGCGGCGAATGAGGGCGCGAAGTATTCGGTCGCCTTGCCCAGCGCGGGACCGGCCCCCGCGTACTGTTCGGCCGAGCCCTGGATGAGCTCTTTCAACCCCGTGCGCGTCTTCGGGTCGAGGGTGTTGAAGAGCTGGTCGAGATCGACGACTTCACGCGTCTTGTTCGCCGGCAGCGTGGTTCCGGGCGCAAGCGCCGGACGGTTGTTCGGCCCGGGCGTCAACGCCACGAAGCGGTTGGCCACCCCCGTCAGGGAGGGCACCCTGATTTCAGAGATCGTGCCCGCGTGCAGGGGTGCGAGGGAGGAGTCGACGTGGATCGTGATGCGCGCTTTGAAGTCTTTAGTGAGCTCGATGTTGGTGACGCTACCCACGGGCACTCCGCCGACCTGTACCTGGTCACCCCTGACGAGCTGTCCCGCTTCTTTCATTTCCAGGTGGTAGTCGGCGCCGCCACCGCCGGAGAACACGAGATACGCAGCGACCAGCACCACGACCCCGAGCGCTCCGATGGCGAGCATACGGCCCACGCCCGGAGGCACGACCCGCGCGCCACGGGTGGGACGAGGCGGGTTCTCGCTTGGAGGAAGAGGAGGCGGCGGCGGGGCCGACGGGTTGGGGGGGCTAACCGTGGCCACCGGCTCCACCTTCACTGGTTTCAGCGCCGTTCACTCCCGCGCCACTGCCGCCTGGCGTCGCCGCGCCGGCGACCCCGGTCGATCCGCTGCCTGACACCGACGTGCCGGGCTTGTCCGCGACCGCCGCAGACGAGGGTCCACCGGCAACCGTCGGATCGGGGATCTCGCCGAGGCGGGCGATTAGCTTGATCCACTCTTTGGCGCTCAGCACCGAGCCGAACGCGCTCGCGGCGTGTGCGCCATCCCCGTTGGGGGCGCTGAACGTGACGTACACGTAGTCGTGCGCGCTCGACTTGACGAGCGTGTTGGTGGTGCCGGGGACGTTCGTCTGGCTGACGATCCGCAGCGGACGGTTGACGCCTTGCAACGTCAGCAGCTTGCGAATGGTCGTGTCGGCGATCGACCCTTGCCCCTGGTGACCGGCGATCGGAGTGCCGTTAATGGCGGTGATCTTGACGGTGTAACCGCCCGCGCTCGCGGACGCGTTACCCGCGAGCGAGGGCGAGGCGGTCGCGCAGCGAAGCCCCGTCACGGTCGGCTTCAGCCCCGACACCGCCAGGAACTCGAGCATCGCCAGCACGCGCCTGTCGACACGCCCGGTCTGCACGTCCTCGCGCTCGCAGGCGTGCATGTGAACGCTCGCGTCATGCGCCACCTGCTGCTCGAGCGCTCGCTTGGACTCCAACAGCACCTGCCCGACGCTCGGCGAGGTCTGAAGGAATGGGTTCTCGCCCTTGGCCCTGAAGATCGAGGTGTTCTCCAGCGCCACCCAACCGTCGAGGATCGGCTTGGGGTCGATCGGCGGCGCGCCGATCCCGGCGGGTTTGATCTGGAAGAACATGTGCGGCCCAGTCAGCCCGGAGCCTGTGACCGCGCTCGTGGCCGGAGCGGCCGTGCCGCTTGCTTCGGCGCCGACGTGGCCGAGGACGGTTCCCGCGATCACCTGCACGCCCACGCGCAGTGGATGCAGGTAGACATCATTCGGACCGGCCTGGAACACCCGCGCCGTCCCGCGCGCCGGCGAGACGGGCGCAATCGGCGGCGTGGATGGCGGGGGGGCTGGCACAGGAGGCGTGGGGGCCGGTTCCAGACTCGCGGCCGCTCCGAGCGCGAGTCCAGACTCCGTCGCACCGGCGGACAACGGCGAGCGCTGCTGCGCTCCGGC
>JBAUXH010000101.1:0-5784 GCA_049584155.1 Solirubrobacteraceae bacterium | reverse complement strand
CTCCTGCTCCGCTGTCAGCGCCCTCGGCGTCAGCGCACCGGTTGCGGGCTCAGGCTGGCTCGCGCCCTCGAGCTCAGTCGCGGCTGATGCGGGATCGGCCAGCTCCCATCCCGTCAGACGCTCCACGATCACCGTCCACTCCGGCAGATCGCGGGATGCGAGCACCCGCCCGTGAACGCGCACGTCAGCGGTCGCGCCTCGATCTCTCCGGCCACCGCCTGCGCCGCCGCCGCGCGCGCGAGCGAGACTGCGTCTTGCACGAGCGTCTCGATCTCCGCCATCTCCATCAGGTCGGTGCGCACACACTCCACCCCCACGCCCGCTCCCCCATCCAGAACGCCCCGCGCGCGTAGATCGATGCCCCCCAGCGGCTGATACAGCCCTCCTACCACCCGCATCCCGAGCAGCCGTTCGACCGCGCGCATATACAGCGCGAGTTGGATCTTGCCGTCCTCGATCCACCTCGCCCCCGGCGTCACGCGCGCACCCTTGTAGTCATAGACGACAGCCTCCCCGGTGGACGTGACGTCGATACGGTCGATACGGCCGCGCAACATCACCCCACCGCCGAGATCAAGCGCCGGTAGAGAACTCTCCTCCTCGAACCCGAACCCCAGCTCCAACCACTTGGGCTCCAGCGAGGTGCCCTCAGCGCCGTCGCCGGCAGCGGTGCCGGCAGCGTGCGCCAGGTAGCGCTCCAGATCGGCCTCCAGGCGACGGCGCGCGCTCGGCACACGCTCGGCACGCACCGAGAGCGGAAACTCGTGCTCGTGGCGCACCAACGCCTCACCGAGCAGTTCGCGCGCGAGTCCCAGTCGCGCTGGCGTCACCCGGGCCGAGCCCGTTCGCTCACGCAACCCCTCCAGCGTGTCGCGCAACACCGCGTGCGCCAACCCCCCACGCGTCAGCGGCTCGGGGTCGGGCTCGGGACTGTCCGGACGCAGCATCCGCTCGACGAACCATCGCGCCGGGCATGCGATCCAAAGCTCCAGCGAGGAGGCAGACCAGGGGCGAGCGCGCAGCGCGTCAAGGACCTGTGGATCGCGCAACGGCGCCGGGCCCATTACCCGCGCTTTGGGCGCTGCTCTCGATACGCCGGCAGGTGCGGTGGCCGGCGCCACTACGGGTGGTCGAACCGACTGGCCGGCGTGTCTCCCCCCAATATCAACCCGCTAGGCGGCAGTGCGAGCCTCGATATCGCTCGCCACCGGCTCGGCCGTGGGCGTCTCCGCCTCGGTCTCGGCCTCCACCTCCGGCGGCTTGGCGCCCTCCTTGGCCCAGGGCTCGTCGAACTCGACCCGCCATTTGCCCTCCTCGGTCTGCTCGAGCGCGAGGTGAGCTTTGAAGCTACGTCCGCTGCGCCCTTTAAATCCGGTGATCGCACGGGCGGTGTAGCCGGTCTTGATCAGCTCGCGCGCGACTTCCGCGGGCAGCTGCTTGCCGGCTTTGCCCTTCCAGATCACGAACCCGCACCCGGGATCGTTGCGCGCCCAGCAGGAGTAGCCCTTGCGGTTTTCCATGATCTCGTGCCCGCACACCGGGCACGGGCCGAGGTTCGCGCGGGGGATGCGCACGTCCTTGAGCTTCTCGTCGAGCTCGGCGATCGTCTCTTTGGCGAAGCCCGCGATGTCGCCCATGAACTTCTCCCGCGAGTCCTCGCCGCGCTCGATCTTGCCGAGTCGATTCTCCCAGTCGCCCGTCAGCCCGGGCGAGGTCAGCGCGTGCTCGTTCAGCAGCCTGATCACGTTCACGCCCTTCTCGCTGGCCACCAGCGAGCGACCGTCGCGTTCGATGTAGCCGACCGTGATCAACCGCTCGATGATCGCCGCCCGCGTCGCCGGCGTGCCGATACCCGAGTCCTTCATCGCCTCGCGCATCTCCTCGTCGTCGACGAGCTTGCCCGCCGTCTCCATCGCGCCCAGCAGCGACGCGTCTGAGTAGCGCCGCGGAGGTTTCGTTTCCTTGCGCGCGCTCTTGATCTCGCGCGTCTTTACGCTCTCGCCCTTCTCGAGTTTCGGCAGCTGCTGGTCGGCCCCCTCGTCCTCCTCGCCCTCGGCTCTCGCGCCGCTCGTTTTCGCCGCGCTCGCAGCGGAGACCTCGTCGTAGACCCCGCGCCAGCCCGGCACCAACAGCAGCTTGCCGCGCGTGCGGAACACATAACCGCCGTCGCGCTCATCCTCGCCCGCGGGGATCGTGCTCTCCACGCGCGTGTTCTCGAACACCGCCTCCGGGTGGAACACCGCCAGGAACCGGCGCGCGACCATGTCGTAGATGCGTTTGTCGTCCGAGCCCATGCGACCGAGGTCGTGCTCTGACTTCGTCGGGATGATCGCGTGGTGGTCTGTCACCTTCGCGTCGTTCACGACCCTGCCCAGCGGCAGTAGATCGAGGCCCGTGACATACGCGGCCGCCTTCGCGTACTCCGCTTGCCCGCCCACCAGCTCGGCCGTCGGCTTGATCTCCTCGACCATGTCTTTGGTCAGGTACCTGGAGTTGGTACGCGGATAGGTCAGCGCCTTGTGCTCCTCGTAGCAGCGCTGCGCCGCCGCCAGCGTGCGTTTCGCGGAGAACCCGTAGCGCGTATTCGCCTCGCGCTGCAGCGTCGTCAGGTCATACAGCATCGGCGCTTTCTCGCGCTGCTCTTTCTTCTCCAGCTTCGTGATCGTCGCCGTGGAGCCCTCGCACGCCTCGACGATCGCCACCGCCTCGGCCTCGCTCGCGATCCGCGGCTTCGCGCCGGCGTGAAAGCGACCGCGGTAGATCCGCTCGCCCGTATCACCGTTCCCGTTTCCGTTCCCGCCACCATCGGCGTGCGCATCCGCAAGTGGATCTGCGGCAAACGTCGCATCGACCAGCCAATAGGGCTCGGGTTTGAACGCCTTGATTTCCTCCTCGCGCCGCGCCACGATCGCGAGCGTCGGGGTTTGCACCCGCCCCAACGAGACCGCGCCGTCAAACGAGCTGCGCAGGCGGATCGTCGCCGCGCGCGTGGCGTTCATGCCCACGATCCAGTCCGCCTCCGAGCGCGAGCGCGCCGCCTGCTCCAGGGAGGCGAGCTCCTCGGCGGGGCGCAGCGAGTCGAGCGCCGCTTTCATCGCCGCGTTCGTCATCGAGCTCAACCACAGCCGTTTGATCGGCTTGTCGCCTTTCGCCTTCTCATACAGATACGCGAAGATCAGCTCGCCCTCACGTCCGGCGTCGCAGGCGTTCACCACCAGGTCGACGTCCTCACGGCCAAGCTGGGCGGTGACGACCGACATCTGCTTGCGCGAGCGTTCGTCGCGAATGACGAGCTTGAAGCGATCGGGCACGATCGGCAGGTCCTCCATCCGCCAGCGCTTGAACTTTTTGTCGTACTCGTCGGGCTCGGCCAACTGCACGAGATGACCGACCGCCCACGTGACGACGTGCTCGGGCCCCTCCAGCCACCCCTCCTTCTTCTGGAACGGCCCCTTCAGTACGCGCGCGAGGTCCTGCCCCACGGAGGGCTTCTCGGCTATCAGGAGGGTCTTTGCCACGGCGCCCAGCGTAGCGGGTGGCCCGTCCGAGGTTGCGTCAAGTCGTTCGCGTGCGTGTTCGAACGTCATTTATGGGTGACCCAGAGCCCGGCTCACCAACAGCGCTGTCGGCGCCGGTCACCGCACCCGCCGGCACCGCGATCGCCCTGCAGCCAAAGCGCGGACCCCGATCAAGCTACCCGCCGATCGGGGCCCGCGGTTTGGCCCCCCAAAACACCTCCGTGCCGAGCATCCCGATCAGGTTCACGCACACGAGGTTGAGCACCATCGACTTGGCCGTCGCCGTACCCACGCCGACGGGTCCGCCGCGAGCGTTGTAGCCGTAGTAGCACCCCACGAGCACGACCACCGTGGCCATGCACATGCCCTTGATCAGGCTGAACAGGAAGTCCGGCGGATTCTGGAACTGCCAGAAGATCAGGAAGTACCCGCCCGAGGAGACGTACCCGATCTGTTGCACGACCGCCAGGTAGGAGCCGAAATAGGCCACGCCGATCGCCGACAGGTACATGAACGGCAGCACCAGCCATGCCGCCAGCAGGCGGGTGGCGCAGAGGAACGTCATCGAGTCGATGCCCATCACCTCCAGCGCGTCGATCTCCTCGCTGATGCGCATCGCGCCGAGCTCGGCCACGATCCCGGTGCCGACCTTCGCCGAGAGCATGTATCCGAACGTCAGCGGCACGGCCTCACGCAGATCGCACCACGCCGTGAACACGCCCGCGTAGCCGGGCGCGCCCTGCGATTGGGTGAAGTAGGCGCCCTCGACCCCGCAGGTGCCCAGCCCGACGATGAACACCAGTCCCCAGATGACCAGCGTCGAGGAGACGATCATGATGCCCGACTGGCGCAGCGCCTCGCCGAAGAACCTGAACACGCGCAACCCCCACACGTCTCCCACGACGCGGCCCGTGAACCCCGCGACCTCCCCGGTCCCGGCCAGCCATTCGCGCGGCAGCATCAGCAGTTCGTTCACTTGATCACCAGGATGTTCGGATGCGTGGCGAGCAGCGTCTGCGTGAACACCGTGTTGAACGCGCCGATCCCCAGGAACGAGATCACGACCGCCTGGTTCACAGCGCGCCCTACGCCCTCCGCGCCGCCGCTGGCGGTCATGCCCTTGTAACAGCACACGATCGCGATGATCGCCCCGAACACCGTCGTCTTCAGCACCGATCCCCACAGGTCGGTGACGGTGGCGTTCGCGAACAGCGTGTTCCAGAACGGTCCCAGCGGCTGCGCGTAGGTGAGCGCCGCGAGGATGCCGCCGAACAGGCCGAACAGGATCGCGTACAGGTTGAAGAGGCCCGTGACCAGCATCAGCGCCAGGAAACGGGGCACGACCAGGTTCTTCACCGGATCCACGCCCAGCACCTGCAGCGCATCCAGCTCCTCGCGGATCTTGCGCGCGCCCAGGTCGGCAGTGATCGCCGTGCCGGCGACGCCCGCGAGCACGATCGAGGTGATGATCGGGCCGATTTCGCGGATCGCCGCGAGCACGAAGAAACCTCCGAGCCGGTCGACCGCGCCGAATAGCGTCAGGAAGTTCGCCGCCTCAAGGCCCGGCGCGCCGTAATTGATGGCCACCGTGGAGACCAGCAGCGGAAACCAGCACAGGCGCAGTACGAACAGGAATTGGGATACCAACTCCTCGCCGTAAGGAAACGGTGGGCGCACCGTCGCGACGATCGTCCTACCGGCGAGGATGATCAGGTCCCCGACCTGCTCCATCGCACTTCTCCCCGGCAATAGCGCGCGCTCGGCGACCTCGCGTGTCGTCAACGATGCATCGCCCGCATCTCCCGATGACCCTCTCCGTGTAGCAGCCATTGCGCCAGTGTACTAGTTGACCAGCACACTAGTCTTCTGCGCGACCGAGGCGCTACCGTTGGGATGTGAGCATCCAACCCAACCACGATCTCGCGACCTCGACCGAGCGCCGCCTGGAGGAGTTCGCGGCGGCGATCGACCGCGACGCCGACGTTCCGATCGGCCTACAGCTCGGCTGGGCGCTCTCGGCTCGTATCCACGACGGCGAGCTCCGACCCGGGCAGCGCCTGCCGGGCCTGCGCGAGCTGGCGCAGGCCAGCGGCCTGAACGTCAACACCGTGCGCGCCGTCTACCAGCGATTGGAGCAGCGGGGACTGATCGAAAGCCAGCAGGGCAGCGGCACGTTCGTGGCGTCCACCTTCCGCCGGCCCTCGGCCGTCGGCACGATCGCCGCCGACGCGGCCCGCGAAGCCGAGGCGATCGGCGTGGATCCGCG
>JBAUXH010000100.1:0-1522 GCA_049584155.1 Solirubrobacteraceae bacterium | reverse complement strand
GTGGAGAGTGAGGTGGCCAAAGCCATCGCCGATCAGTTGCGAGCGAAACTCACCGGTCAGGAAGAGCAAGCCATCGCCGCTAAGCCGACAGACAACCCTCAAGCCTACGATGCCTACCTGCGTGGCTTGGCTTATAGCCTCAAGACTGTTAACACACCCGCCAACGCCCTTGCCGCGCAGAAATATCTCAGGGAAGCTGTACGGTTGGACCCGAAGTTTGCGCTTGCTTGGGCGTTGCTATCATACGTTGAAGCGCGCGGCTACCTCACAACCAGTCTTCAACCAACGGTCGCCCTGCGTGAAGAAGCGCGACAGGCAGCTGAAACCGCTCTCGCTCTTCAGCCCAATGTCGGCGAAGCCGTATTGGCCAAGGGTCATTACCACTACGCCTGCCTAAAGGATTACGACACGGCAGTGCGTTACTATGAGCAAGCACGTCCGCTCCTGCCCAATAGCAGCCAAATTCCTGAATTGCTGGCCTATGTTGCCCGGAGGCGAGGCCAGTGGGACCGCAGCGAGTCGTACTTCAACGAAGCTGAGCGGCTCGACCCACGCAACGTAGATCTACTCAGTCAGCACGCGTTTTTATTTATGGCGCTGCGCCGTTTCCCCGAAGCGCTGCGAAAGTTTGATCAGGTTCTTGATATCACACCCGACGATGTGGATACCCTCGCGTTCAAGGCGAATATCGCACAAGCCGAGGGCGATCTTTCTCGTGACTCGGCGCTCCTCGCTCCGCTTCATCTAAATGCCGACGACACCAACGCCTTGGAAATACAAGCTTACCAGGCGATCTTGGAGCGGCGCCCTGCACCAATCATTCCTCGGCTAAAGGAAATATTGGCCAAGCCTGATCCCACATTGGGCTACATCATTGGCGAACTGCGCTTTTGGTTAGGCTGGGCGCAAGAAGTAGCCGGTGAGCATGCCGACGCCCAGGAAAGCTGGCGCCATGCGCGCAGCGAACTGGAACCTTTCCTCAAAGAACAGTCGGAAAACTATGGCCTCATTGGAGATCTCGCGCTGGCCAATATGGGCCTTGGCGACAAAGCCGCTGCATTCGCTCTGGCCGAACGGGGTATTGCCGCAATCCCGATCGAGAAAGACGCGTTAGTTGGTCCTGCGCCGCTCGAGTTCCTCGCCCGGGTAGCGGCGGGAATGGGCGACCCCGACCGCGCCATCGCCGCGCTTCAGAAACTTTTGTCGATTCCTTATGAGAGCTCGCTAGGTGCGAGCCCACTTACTCCTGCGCGGCTCCGACTCGATCCGATGTTCGATCCTCTCCGGAACGATCCGCGTTTCCAAGCGTTGACTGAGAGCCCTGCCGCGTCTCGTTCTCGCTAAGACTCCAATAAAAGCGCAGTCTCAAACGGACCCGGATCGCACCTGAAATTGGTCACCTCGAACCGCTCGTTGAGAGTGTCGAGGATCTTCGCGTAGGAAGCGAAATCGCTTGGGCTTCAACAATGGCGCGGTATGATCAACTACGGAATCGGCCTGTTGCACGAACCGAAGTTAAGTG
>JBAUXH010000099.1:0-9849 GCA_049584155.1 Solirubrobacteraceae bacterium | reverse complement strand
GGGCGCCCACGTCCGTAGAGGGTGCTGCTAGGTGGGGATGCTGAATGCGACTCCGGTGGCCGTGCAGGCTTTCGTACCGCTTCCGATCGAGATGAAGGTATCGATCCAGATGACCGCGCCGGGGGTCGTGATCGTCGCGTTGACGTGCCCCACGTTGGCGATTTCTCCTGACGCGTTCGTGATCAGGGAGCCGAACACCGTATTCGTCGTCACCGGCACGTTGTAGATGAGCCGCTGAAAGGCTTGGGTCGCTTCTTCGTTGTTGGCCCTGGAGTCCACCATCCCAGACTCCGCGCGCGTGCTTGCGGGACCCGTTGCTTCCAGATTGACGACATTGGCGATGAGAATGTTTACGCAATCGAGCCTGACCGATACACCCGCAAGCGAGAATACTGATGCGGTTCTGCTTTCAAGGAAAGGGGCTTCCGCGCTTACATTGAACGCCACGGCTTTCTGTGGCTGACCGGCCGCGCCTTCTTTGCCCGCCGCGCCTTCTTTGCCGTTGGTCCCATTCGTCCCGTTGAGTCCGTTTTTCCCGGCGATGCCTTGGGAGTTCCAGGACAGTTTCGTTTCCCCCTTCTTGCACTTGGTCTTCTTCGAGACGTAGCGACCCAAGCCGGACTTCTTCTTCACGCAGGCATAGATGGTCGTGGCATTTGCCTCCGGGGTCGCGGCAAACGCCCCCAGCAGCAGCGCTCCGATCGCGGCGAGCACGACCGCCGTGCGCCGATTGATAACAGTTGACTTCATGAATGCTTCCTCCAGTGTCGTTGGGCGCCGCCATGCGGCGTGGCTTCTGGACCATCCCGTTTTTAGCGATGGTGGTGAGGTCCGGTTCCGGGTTCGTCGTCGGTATCGTCGCACCCGCGGCGGACCTCATGGACAGGACATTCGTCCAGTCGAATCCCACTCGCCCGTTCCTGGAGGGCCCGCGGATCAGGACAAGGCCGGCGTGGGAGCTCCGACCGTCTCCAACGCCAGCTCCCCATCAACAGCGTCCACGCGCACGGAATCACCTTCGCGCAGCTCGCCCTCCAGCAAAGCCAGCGCGAGGCGGTCGGTGAGCTGCTTCTGAATCACGCGCCGCAACGGCCGGGCGCCATAGGTGGGGTCATAACCCATCGCGGCGATCAGCTCGCGGGCGGCGGCGGTGAGCGTCACGTCGACGCCGCGCTCGGCGACGCGGGCGATCACACGGGCGACCTGGAGGTCGACGATCTCTGCGATCTGTGCGCGGGTGAGGGAGTGGAAGGGGACGATGTCGTCCAGGCGGTTGACGAACTCGGGCTTGAAGTACTGCAGCAGTTCGGTGCGTAGCTGCGCGTCGGCCGCGACTCCCGACTCGGCGGCGTCGTCCGTGCTCGCACTGTCCGCGCCGGAGCCGTCCGCACCGCCGCCGACGGGCAGGTTGGAGGTCATGATCAGGACGGTGTTCTTGAAGTCGACGGTGCGGCCTTGGCCGTCGGTGAGGCGGCCGTCGTCCATGACCTGCAGGAGCGTGTTGAAGACGTCGGGGTGGGCCTTCTCGATCTCGTCCAGGAGCACGACGGAGTAGGGACGGCGGCGGACGGCCTCGGTGAGCTGGCCGCCCTCTTCGTAACCGACGTAGCCGGGCGGCGCGCCGACGAGGCGGGAGACGGAGTGCTTCTCCATGTACTCGGACATGTCGATGCGCACGATGGCGTCCTGGGAGTCGAACATGAACTCGGCGAGCGCGCGCGCGAGCTCGGTCTTGCCGACGCCGGTGGGCCCAAGGAAGAGGAAGGAGCCGATCGGGCGGTCGGGGTCCTGCAGCCCGGCGCGGGAGCGGCGCAGGGCGGTGGCGACGGCCTCGATCGCTTCGTCTTGGCCGACGACGCGTTCGTGCAGGCGATCCTCCATGTGGATCAGCTTCTCGGTTTCGCCCTCGAGCAGGCGGGAGACGGGGATGCCGGTCCAGCGCGCGACGACCTCGGCGACGTCGTCGGCGTCGACCTCCTCTTTGAGGAATTGCGGCGGCGCGCTGGCGGCGGCGCCGTCCCCTTCTCCGGCCTCGTCCTGGGCACGTTCGCGCTCGGCCGATTCGTACTCGGCGAGCTTGCGTTCGAGCTCGGGGATCTCGCCGTAGCGCAGCTCGGCGGCGCGTTGCAGATCGGCTTCGCGCTCGGCCCGCTCGGCCTCCGCGCGGGCCGCCTCCAGGCGCTCCTTGAGCTCTGAGACGCCCTTGATGGCGTCCTTCTCGCGCTGCCACTGGGCAGTCATCTCGGTGGAGCGCTCGCGCAGTTGCACGAGCTCGGCCTCGATCGCCTCGCGGCGCGCCTTGGAGGCCTCGTCCTTCTCCTTGCGCAGCGAGGTGAGCTCGATCTCCAGCTGCATCACGCGCCGGTTGACCTCGTCGATCTCGGTGGGGACGGAGTCGATCTCGATGCGCAGGCGCGAGGCGGCCTCGTCGATCAGGTCGATCGCCTTGTCGGGCAGGAAGCGGTCGGCGATGTAGCGGTGCGAGAGCGTGGCGGCGGCGATCAGGGCGCCGTCCTGGATGCGCACGCCGTGGTGGTTCTCGTAGCGCTCCTTCAGGCCGCGCAGGATCGCGATCGTGTCTTCCACGGTCGGCTCGCCGACCGTCACCGGCTGGAAGCGGCGCTCCAGGGCGGCGTCCTTCTCGATGTACTTGGTGTACTCGTCGAGCGTGGTGGCGCCGACGCAGCGCAGTTCCCCGCGCGCGAGCATCGGCTTGAGCAGGTTGGAGGCGTCGACGGAGCCCTGCGCGGCACCGGCGCCGACGATCGTGTGCAGCTCGTCGAGGAAGAGGATGATCGTTCCCTCGGCCTCGGAGACCTCGGAGAGGACGCCCTTGAGGCGTTCCTCGAACTCACCGCGGTAGGCAGCGCCTGCGATCAGAGCGCCCATGTCGAGGGCAACCACGCGCCGGTCGCGCAGCGACTCGGGTACGTCTCCGGAGACGATCCGCTGGGCGAGGCCCTCGACGATCGCGGTCTTGCCGACACCGGGCTCGCCGATCAGGACGGGGTTGTTCTTGGTGCGCCGGGAGAGCACCTGGATCACGCGGCGGATCTCCTCGTCGCGTCCGATGACGGGATCAAGCTTGCCCCGCTCTGCCATCTCGGTGAGGTCGCGCCCGAAGCGCTGCAGCGGACTCTGCTCCTCCTCGGCTGGGGCCTGCTGGCCCGGGACGGGAGAAGCCGAACCGTTAGGTGCCATAGCTACCGCGCCCTCCGTGCGTCGGGACCGAACGTCGAGCGTACATCGACCGCGCGCACGAGGTCGGTGCCGCCTGTGCGGTAGGGGACGAGCTCGGCGCGGAAGGAGCGGCGCACCTCCTCCAGGCGCTCGGCCAGCTCGACCTGGGCGCGCAGCGCCTGCACCTCGAGCTCCTCGATGCGGGCGTGCATGTCGTTGACCTCGGCCTCGAGGTCGAGCACGCGCTCGACGCCGGCGAGGTTGAGGCCGAGGTCGGCGGTCATCTCCTGGATGCGCCGCAGCCTCTCGACGTCCTCCTGGGAGTACAGGCGCGTGCCCTTGGGCGAGCGTTGGGGCGCGATCAGGCCGCGCGCCTCGTACATGCGCAGGGTCTGCGGGTGCATCTGCGCCAGCTCGGCGGCGACGGAGATCATGAACACGCCGCGGTCGGTCTCGACCTGCACGCGGGCGACGGGTTTGGAGCTCATGAGGAGGACTCCCCTGCGGCCCCGGCCTGCTCGAATAGGCGCGCGCGTGGATTGCCGTTCATGACGGTGGCGAGGGCGTCGACGGCGGACTGCTGCTCGTCAGTGAGGGAGTCGGGGACGTCGAGCACGAAGCGGTAGTGGATATCGCCGCGGGCCTTGCCGCCGAGCTTGGGCGGACCCTCGCCGCGCAGGCGCTGGACGGTGCCGGGCTTGGTCCCGGGTTTGACGCGCAGGGTCTTTGACCCGTCGAGTGTCGGGACCTGGACCTCGGCGCCGCGCAAGGCCTCGGGGATCGTCAGGGGCACCTCGACCTCCAAATTGTCGCCCCGGCGCTTGTAGACGGGCGAGGACGAGACGTGGGTTACGAGGTAGAGATCGCCGGGGGGACCGCCGTCGCGCCCGGGCTCACCCTTGCCCGCCAGACGGATGCGCCCGCCGTCGCGCACACCCGCGGGGATGTTGACGCGCAGGCGCTTGACGGTGCGCACGGCGCCGGCGCCGTGGCAGGTGGGACAGGGATCTTCGATGATCGTGCCCGAGCCGCCGCAGCGCGAGCAGGGCTGGGAGATCGAGAACATGCCCTGGCCTTGGGTCTCGACGCCGCGCCCTTCGCAGACGGGGCAGACCGTGGGGGTCGTGCCGGGCTTGGCGCCGGTGCCATGGCAGGTGGGGCAGGTGTCGTGCATCGGCACGGACAGGGGGATCTGTGCGCCGGAGATGGCCTGGTCTAAGGTGATCGAGACCTGCGCCTCCAGGTCGGCGCCGCGCTGCGCGCGGGGACGTCCTGCGCGGGAGCCCGCCCCCGCGCCGCCGCGTCCGGCGGAGCCACCGAAGAGGTTGGAGAGGATGTCGCCCATCCCGGAGGCGTCGAAGTCGAAGTTGCCGAAGCCACCGAAGCCGCCTCCGGGCCCGCCGCCGGTGGAGAAGGGGCCGGTGCCGGAGTCGTACTGCTTGCGCTTGTCGGGATCGCCGAGGACGTCGTGGGCCTGGGAGATCTCCTTGAAGCGCTTTTCGGCGGCCTTGTCGTCGGGGTTGCGGTCGGGGTGGTATTGACGCGCGAGTTTGCGGTAGGCCTTCTTGATCTCCTCGGGGGTCGCTTTTTTGTCGACCCCGAGCGTCTTGTAGTAGTCGGGTCCGGAGGCCATGACAGCTCCTGTCGGCTACGCGGCAACGACGACGCGCGCGGGGCGGATGATGTGATCGCCGAGGCGATATCCGGGCTGGTAGACCTCGGCCACGGTCCCGCTCGCCACACCGTCCACGGGCTGGTGGACGACCGCCTCGTGCAGGGCGGGGTCGAAGATCTCGCCGGTGGGCGAGAAGGACTCGATCCCGACGCGCCCGAGCGCGGCGGAGAATTCCTCGCGCACCAGTCGCACGCCCTGCAGGAGGGGATCGTCCTGGTCGGCGGCTTCCAGGGCCCGGTCGAGGTTGTCCAGCGCGGGCAGCAGCTCCTTGGCGAGCTTCACGACGCCGCGCTCCTGGGAGAGCGCGGACTCGCGCGCGACGCGCCGGCGGTAGTTCTCGAAGTCGGCCTGGGTGCGCTGGGCAAGCGCTAGGTACTGATCGCGCTCGGCGGCGACGGTGACGAGCTCATCGAGATCCTCCTCGATCTCGACGATCTCGGACTCCTCCTCGTTCTCCTCCTCGACCGTCTGCTCAGCGTCGCTCATGACTCATCTACGACCTCGGCATCGACCACATCCTCCTCGTCGGAGGAGGAGCCGCCCGAGCCGTCGCCGGATGCCCCGTCGCCGTTGGGCCCCCCGCTCGCGGCGGCCTGCTCCTGGGCGCGCTGGTACATCGCCTCGGAGACGGAGTGGAAGGCGACTTGCAGCGCCTCGGCCTTGGCGTTAATCTGAGCGGGGTCCTCGGACTCGAGGGCCTCGCGGACCTCCTTGACGGCCTCTTCGATGCGTCCTTTGGAGTCGGCGTCGACCTGGTCGCCGAGGTCGGCGAGCTGTTTCTCGGCCTGGTAGGCGGCGTTCTCGCCGTTGTTGCGGGCCTCGGCGAGCTCACGCGCGCGGGCGTCCTCCTCGGCGTGGGACTCGGCGTCGGAGACCATGTTCTTGATCTCCTCGTCGGAGAGCCCGGAGCCGGCCTTGATCTCGATCTTCTGCTCCTTGCCGGTGCCGAGATCCTTTGCCGACACGTTGAGGATGCCGTTGGCGTCGATGTCGAAGGCGACCTCGATCTGGGGGATGCCGCGCGGCGCCGGCGGGATGCCGGTGAGCTGGAACTTGCCGAGCGACTTGTTGTACTGAGCCATCTCGCGCTCGCCTTGCAGGACGTGGATCTCGACCGAGGGCTGGTTGTCCTCGGCGGTGGAGAAGACCTCGCCCTTGCGCGTGGGAATCGTGGTGTTGCGCTCGATCAGCTTGGTCATGACGCCGCCCTTGGTCTCGATGCCGAGCGTCAGGGGCGTGACGTCGAGCAGGAGCACGTCCTTGACGTCGCCGGCCAAAACACCGGCCTGGATCGCGGCGCCGACTGCTACGACCTCGTCGGGGTTGACGCCCCGGTGGGGCTCCTTCTTGGTGAGCTCTTTGACCTTCTCCTGCACGGCGGGCATGCGCGTCATGCCGCCGACGAGGACGACGTGTTCGATCTCCTTGACGCCCTTGTCTTTGGCGTCGTCGATCGCCTGGCGCACGGGGGCGACGACGCGGTCGAGCAGGTCGGAGGTCAGCTCGGCGAGCTTGGCGCGGGTGAGGCGCGTATCGAGGTGCTTGGGCCCGGAGGCGTCGGCCGTGATGAAGGGCAGGTTGATCTGCGTCTCCTGGGTGGTGGAGAGCTCGATCTTGGCCTTCTCGGCGGCCTCGTAGAGACGCTGGAGGGCCATCGGGTCGGCGGAGAGGTCGATCGCCTGGTCGCGCTTGAAGTCAGCTACGAGCCAGTCGACGATGGCCTTGTCGAAGTTGTCGCCGCCGAGGTGGTTGTCGCCGGCGGTGGACTTGACCTCGAACACGCCGTCGCCGATCTCAAGGACGGACACGTCGAAGGTGCCGCCGCCGAGGTCGAAGACGAGGATCGTCTGGTCGTCCTCCTTGTCGAGCCCGTACGCGAGCGAGGCGGCGGTGGGCTCGTTGATGATGCGCTTGACGTCGAGACCGGCGATCTTGCCCGCGTCCTTGGTGGCCTGGCGCTGGTCGTCGTTGAAGTAGGCGGGGACGGTGACGACGGCGCCGTCGACGGATTCGCCCAAATAGGCTTCGGCGTCGGACTTGAGCTTCTGCAGGATCATGGCGGAGATCTCGGGCGGGGAGAACTGCTCGCCGTTGGCTTCCACGCGCGCGTCGCCGTTGGGGCCGGAGACGACCTTGTAGGGGACGATCGACTCCTCCTCGCGCACCTCGGCCTCCTTGCGACCCATGAAGCGCTTGATCGAGAAGATCGTGTTCTGCGGGTTGGTGACGGCCTGTCGCTTAGCGACGGTGCCGACGAGGCGCTCGCCGGAGGCAGTGAAGGCGACGACGGAGGGAGTCGTGCGCCCACCCTCGGAGTTCTCGACGACGGTGGGCTCGCCCCCCTCGAGCACGGCCATGCACGAGTTGGTCGTGCCGAGGTCGATACCGATGGTCTTGCCCATGAATGTTGCTCCTTCTAAAGACGGTGAATAAATCTAAGCGCCATTGAAGCAGATTTTCTGCCTGGTTTCAAGAGGCCCGTTTGGGTGGGGTCGAGACTGCGCGCAGCGGCGAGTCGGCGGCGAAGTGTCCGCGGTCGATCGCGTGCGCCAACCGAGAGCGCTTTCAAAACCGCTCCTGCTGAACGGAGAGGGCGTTATGCTGGTCATATGCGCGCAGTGGTTCTGGACCCACCGACGGCCGGGCTGGAGGCGGTGCTCGAGCGTCGGCGCCGCTCGGGGCTTGATCGTCTTGATGAGGTGTGGGAGGGTGTCCTGCACATGGTCCCCGCACCCAGCTACGGACACGCGCGCTTGGTCCAACAGCTGGCCGAGATCCTTGGCCCTCTCGCGCGCGACGCCAACCTGGAGGCGGCGATGGGCGAGTTCAACCTCGGCGAGAGCGAGCACGACTTCCGCGTCCCCGACGGCGCCCTGCACCGCCCCGGCGCCGCCGGTACCTGGTTGCATACCGCCGCCCTCGTCGTGGAGATCGTCTCGCCGGGCGACGAGAGCTGGGAGAAGCTGCCGTTTTACGCCGCCCACGACGTCGATGAGGTGCTGATCGTCGACCCCGCCAAGCGTTCGGTCGACTGGCTCGGGTTGCACGAGGGCGAGTACCGCCCGATCGCGCGCAGCGGGCTGATCGAGTTGGGCGCGAGCGAGCTGGGCGAGCAGATCGACTGGCCGTCGGCCGAGTAATAATCAAGCCCGACGGGCTTGTCAGCGTCCGACGGTGAGTGCTTGCTCGACCTGCCGGCCTTGGGCCGTGAGGGTCCAGGCGTTGGGTTCGCCCTTGGCTTGGCCGAGGCCTGTGTTGTGGATGAGGCCGAGGCGTTCCAGGCGGGTCAGGAGCTTTGATATTTGGCCTTGGTCGTGGACGCCGGCACCGTCGGCTATTTGGCGGTTGGAGGCGCCGGGAGTGGCGGCAATGACATTGAGGACTTGGAGGGTGCGGTAGGTGACGCGCATGTTCAAGCCCGCGAGAGGGTTTGCGGCGGTCGGGGGGTTCAGTGTGCGTGAGGACCTGGGCGTGGGGACGGCCTTCGCTTGTGGTGTGGGGTGCTCGAGCTCGCGACGGGCGGCGGCCTGGCCGAGATAGGGGAGGACGATCACTCCCATGAGGGGGTTGAGCAGCCCGATCAGGGGCGCAGGCTCGCGAGAGGAGCGCGAGGACCCGTTCCCCGCGCGCGTGTGGACGCGGGCTCGGCGTTCGAGCATGCGCGCGTGGATCACGGAGAGCACGGCGCCGACGACACCCTCCGCCGCGAGGGGCGGAGAAGACGCGGACGAGGATGTTGCCCGCCCCCTGCTCGACGCCGCACGTCCCTCGTCGACGATCGCGGTGAGTGGCTCCAGCACCCGTGCGCGGCGCGCGAGCACCTCAGGTCCGGCACCGAGCGCATCCACGACGAGCAAGGATCCGAGGGCGGGCTCATCGTCAAAGAGCGTGAGCAGTGCGACCAGCCCGGCGCGGATCTGCTCACGCCACGCGGAGGGAGCGCTCTCGACGGCCTCGTCAGCGACCCGCGTCGCGCGGGCGAGGGCGTTCTCGAAGACCGCGAGGAAGCAGTCCTCGCACCCGTCGAAGAGGTCATAGAACGTACGCCGCGACACTCCCGCTCGCGACACTATGCGCGCAACCGTTACGGCACCGGGGTCGTCCTCGGCGACAACCTGAACCATCGCCGCGAGGATCCGTGCGCGCTGCACGTCGAGGACCTGCACCGAGCCCTCGCGCGGCTTGGCACGAACCGCTCGTTTGGGGCGAGCCTTTGCTCGTGAGCGGTCCGGTCGGCGTGTGCGAGCGGAGGCCACGACAGGATCACCCCCTCTTCGTTTTCTTCGCGCTCTTCTTGGCGGGCTTGGCCTTCTTCTTCGCGGGTTTAGCCTTGGGACACCCGGTGACGCTCGTGACGGTGTTCTGGTGGATGGTCGCGCCGTTCTGCGCGACGAATTCGCTTGGTGCGGTGAGCGATGCTGGCAGGGTCTGCTTGACACTGCGCGTGAAGGTCTTCCTATGGCCCTTGACGCGGACGGTCACCTTCTTCTTCTTGGTGACGGTCTTCGTGAGCGAGCACAGATTCCCGTTCGCTGTCAATGCTGAGTGTGGTCCTTGCGGTAGGACGAGTTCGAAGCTCGTGACGGGCTGGTCGGGGACGGTCTTGAACGTTGAGCTGGTGATCCCGGCTTTGCTGATGAAGGTGTCGCCGGTCAGGTCGATCGTGACGCCGTAGCCCTGGAGGACCATGATCAGGTTGGGAAATGCTTCTCCACCATTGCTGACGAAGTACGCCGGACCTTCCAATGGGACGGGGAGTATCGGTGTGATCGCGCGAGCATGACCCACAACCGACGCCGCAGGACACCCGGCGGGGTTCGTATGGAACTGTGCCGCGGTACAGGCTTTCTGCAACGTCGTCAACCGCGACGGGAGCTGCTTCGGCAGTTCGACTTTGACGGAGTGGATGTTCGCTCCAGTACCTGCCGGTGTGTTTGGGAACGCCAGCTTGACGGTGAACCCTGCCCCATCGGCTTTACTGTTCTTCCCCGTGA
>JBAUXH010000098.1:0-2946 GCA_049584155.1 Solirubrobacteraceae bacterium | reverse complement strand
GCCCGAAGGAGATCTACAGCCAGCTGAACGAGTACGTCGTCTCCCAGGAGGAGGCGAAGCGCTCGCTCTCCGTGGCGGTCTACAAACACTACAAGCGCGTCCAGATGGGCGCCGAAGAGGGCGACGTCGAGCTTCAGAAGTCGAACATCCTGCTGCTCGGGCCGACCGGCTGCGGCAAGACGCACCTCGCGCAGACGCTCGCGCGGATTCTCAACGTGCCGTTCGCAATCGCCGACGCGACCGCGCTGACGGAGGCCGGCTACGTCGGCGAAGACGTCGAGAACATCCTCCTGAAGCTGATCCAGGCGGCTGACTTCGACATCAAGAAGGCCGAGACCGGGATCATCTACATCGACGAGGTCGACAAGATCGCGCGCAAGGCCGACAACCCGTCGATCACGCGCGACGTCTCCGGCGAGGGCGTGCAACAGGCGCTGTTGAAGATCCTCGAGGGCACGCAGGCCTCGGTGCCGCCCCAAGGCGGGCGCAAGCATCCCCACCAAGAGTTCCTGACGATCGACACGACGAACGTGCTGTTCATCTGTGGCGGAGCGTTCGCGAACCTCGACAAGGTGATCGAGCGGCGGATCGGCAACAAGGGGATCGGGTTCGCCGCGGCGATCGAGGCGAAGGCGGAGAAGGACACGGGCGAAGTGTTCGAGCAGTGCCTACCGGAGGATCTGATCGAGTACGGATTGATCCCTGAGTTCATCGGGCGGCTGCCGGTGATGAGCGCGGTGCATCAGCTCACGCGCGAGGATCTCGTGTCGATCCTGACCGAGCCGCGCAACGCGCTGGTCAAGCAGTTCCAGCGCTTTTTCTCCTTTGATGGGATCGAGCTGGTGTTCTCCGATGACTCGTTGACGGCGATGGCCGAGCGCGGGCTGGAGCGGGAAACGGGCGCGCGCGGGTTGCGCTCGATCATCGAGGAGATCCTCTTGGAGGTCCAGTTCGAGCTGCCCTCGCGTCGCGACGTGAAGAAGTGCGTCGTCACCAAGGAGACGGTCGAACGCGGCCTCACGCCCACGCTCGTGACCGAAGCGGCGCCGGAGGAGGCGTCCTCGTCGGGACAGGAGCTGCGCGAGGAGTCCGCATAGTCCGGTCGCCGTGCGACGGGCTCACGCCCGCGCGCCACGATCTTGCGCCGCGACGCCTCACACCCGCCGGGAACGCCTGACCGCTACCATCGCGCTGTGACCAAGCTCGTCAAGTCCTCGCCCAAGCCGGACTCCAGGCTCAAGCGCACCGCCAAAGCGGTGCCGTGGGCGACGCTATTGCAGGGCACGATGATCGTCGGCCGGCGTTGGGCGTCGCTGTCAGAGAAGGAGCGCGCGCGGTTCGCCGAGCTGGTGCGTCGCTCGCGGGGACGTGTACGCAACCTCAGCACGAAGGAGCGTCTGGAGCTGCGCAAGTTGGCGCACAAGCTCGACGTCAGGGGCATGGGCCGCGATCTCGCGCCACTCGTGCTGCGCCAGCGCCATAAGCGCGGGCGCAAGCGTCGCTAATCGTCAGATGGCTGACGATCTCGACCAGCTTTCGACGCACGAGCTGCACGATCGTGCTGTGCATCGCGCGGAGAAGCACTTCGACGTGAAGTTCTTCTGGTCGCTGCTGGAGATCATTCCCGCCGCGGAGACGGCCACCGGGGACATGGGCGAGGCCGACTTTGACATTGAGTCCTCCAAAGGACTGGTCAAGGATGCCCTCCACAGCGGCGACGGGGCACTTGGCGAGGCGTTGCGGCCGATGTTCCTCGACTATCTGCGCAAGCACCCGGACGCCTAGAGCTCCGGCTCTGACCGCTGGGATGCAGAGACCACGAAGCGCTGAGCGGCCCGCCTCGGGACAGGCAGCGGGCGCAAGCTGGACGCCAGCGCAAGCCGAGCGTCACCTGCAGACACTCGAGCTGTTCGGGATGCGCTTCGGGCTGGACCGGATGCGGCGCATGATGACCGCGTTGGGGTCCCCCGAGCAGCGCCTGGCCTCGATTCACGTGTTGGGGACGAACGGGAAGACCTCGACGACGCGAATGACTGCGGCGATTCTGGAGCGCCACGGTCTGCGCACGGGTGTGTACACCTCCCCGCATCTGATCTCCTACAACGAACGGGTACGGATCGGCGAGCGCGACCTGCAGGAGGGCGAGTTCGCCGCGGCACTCGCGCGGGCGGCGCGGGCGGCGGAGCGGGTCAACCGCACGCTGGCCGAGGACGATCACGTGACTCAGTTCGAATTGATCACGGCCGCGGCGCTGTCGGAGATGGCCGAGCGGGAGGTCAAGGTCGCGATGGTGGAGGCCGGTCTCGGCGGACGGTATGACGCCACGAGCGTGATCGACGCGCCGGTGACGGTGCTGACGAATGTCGGGTTGGAGCACACGCGCTGGCTGGGGCCGACGTTGGCAGACATCGCCGAGGAGAAGCTCGCGGTTGTGCACGCGCAGGGAACGCTCGTGCTGGGATCTTGGCTCGCGCCGCAGGCGCTGACGGTGGCGAAGCGCGTGGCGGGCGAGCGTGAGGCCCGGATTGTGTGCGTGGATGAAGCATCCAGTGCGGTAAAGCTCGCGGCGAGGGGACCGTTTCAGCGGCGCAACTTCGCGCTAGCACGCGCCGCTGCCGCGGCTCACCTGCGCAGCGCGGGGATCGAGCTCGACGAGCGGGCCATAGTCGCGGCCGCCGCCGCGACCGAGGTGCCAGGTCGGCTGCAGGTCGTGGACGAGGGCCCACTGACGGTGCTCGATGGCGCACACAATCCCGCCGCGATCGAGGGACTGGTGCAGGCCCTGCCGGATGTGCTGGAAGGCCGCGAAGTGGGGTTGGTGATGGGCGTGCTCGAGGACAAGGACGCCGCGAGCATGCTCGCGGCTTTGCTGCCGGTCTGCCGGTGCGCGTGGTTCACCGCGCCGCCGAGCTCGCGCGCGCTCTCGCCGGCGGCGCTGCAGTCGCT
>JBAUXH010000097.1:0-3393 GCA_049584155.1 Solirubrobacteraceae bacterium | reverse complement strand
GGTGTCACTTGTGCAAACGGTGCGAAACCGTTTTAGCGGTTTTTGTGCGATATAAAGCCGTTGAAACGACTGATGCTTTGAGCGCGCTTCAGGCACCCGGCTGAAGCCGGGTGTTAATAACATCCGGGAAATGTTTCTCATTTCACAACGTCAATAACCCTGCGCGAGCGCTCGGCGTTCGGCTATGAAACGCGCTTCCCAGATGCGTGAAATCTCATCGGCTTGCCGGGTTGTGACAGGCGGACCGACGCGAGCACCAGCCGGAAGTTTAATTCTGAGAAAGTTCAGGACTGCGTGAATCGTCCTCTCATAATCCCGACAGAGCTTTTCATACTCCACGTTGAATGGTTTGATTCCGATCCGTCGGAAGAAATCGTCCCAGATTTTCTCCTGCCGTTCGGCTTCGTGGAGTGATTGCTCGATCAGATCCGGATCGAACTCCGGTTCTCGCAGAATGCTTTTGCCCTCCTGCACTTTCCAAAGTCCTGTCTGAAGTGCGCGAGCCGTGGACAGCGCCTGGCGCAATTTGTGACGTCGCACGATGCGCAGAAAACAAAGACGGGGGAAAGCGCCGCGCAACAACTGCAGATCGTTTGTTGTAGAATTTCCAAAACTGTGTGCTTCTCGCAGCCGCGCGAGGAAATCGTCCAGATACCAGCTCATCAGCTTGAAGCCAAAGACCTCGTTGCGTGTTACTTTTGTGTTCACGATAGCGCGGACATACGCGGTGTAATCAGCAACACGATCAATTCCGAGCTCGGTGGCATAGCGAGATTCGGCCTTTGGCAGAAAAAATTGTTTAGGCACGCCCGCCCGGCGGGTGTCGCGCAAACCGTCCGTTAGCAAATTGCTGCCCGAACGAGGAATCGTGCAGACCACATAACAGCGCCGCGGATGACGCAGCTTATGAAATAAGCCTCCCATGGTTTCAATGACGAAGCACGAATGACGAATGACGAATGAATAACGATCCATCATCCAGTATTGCTAATCGGTCATCCTGAGCGGAGCGCAGCGGAGTCGAAGGATCCCGCGACACTAACTTGAGGTTCTGCCACGGGATCCCTCGACTTCGCTTGGGATGACACTGTCGGCGTTGGCTACACATCGAGATTTCGTACGTTTAGCGCGTTGTCTTCGATGAATTGCCGGCGCGGCTCCACGACATCGCCCATCAGAATCGTGAACATCTTGTCGGCATCGACAGCGTTGTCCTCGTTCAGGTCAACCTTTAGCAGTTTGCGTTTCTCGGGATTCATTGTGGTCTCAAACAATTCCTTGGCATTCATCTCACCGAGACCTTTGAAACGTTTGATCTGCACGCCACGACGGCCTATCTCCAAAATCTTTTGCAAGATTTCCGGAATGGAAAACAGCGGGTGCGAAATCGATTTCTCGCCTTCGCCTTCGATCAACTCGAAGATCGGTCGATCGCTGGTGGCGTAATGGTCGACTTTCAAACCTTTTCGAGCCAATTCGGCGATGATTTTTTCGATCGCAGCAGATTCGTGCAACTCGACCAACCGCCCGCGTCTACGTGTTCCATCCGTTCGCACCGGAGCCTCGGTTAATGGGAGCAACTCCTGTCCGATCTCCGTGTCGAACAAATTGAGATCCGGATTTTCCTGATGAAACTTGCGCACAGCTTTCTCGTCGTGAAAATAATGCGCGCTCTCCTCGTTCCCGTCGCGCACCTTCACCAGATAACTGGGAAGCTTACCCGACTTGGAACTGCGCTGAGCAAGGTAGGTCTCGAAATCGCCGCCGTGGCGGCGCACTGCTTCGCTTAATTTCGCGAGTTTCTCGAGCGATTCGAGAATGTCCTTCAGTTGTGTCGCGGTGAATTCTTTCTCGTCGGCGAGATTCTTCAGCCGTACGTCTTCAGCGCCGAGTGAAATGAGAATTTTATTCAGCCGCGCGTCGTCTTCGACATATTCCTCGCGCTTCTTTCGTTTGATCTGATAAAGCGGTGGTTGCGCGATGTAAATTCTCCCTGCGCGTACCAACTCGGTCATCTGCCGGAAGAAAAACGTCAGGAGCAGAGTGCGAATGTGCGAGCCATCCACGTCGGCGTCCGTCATGATGATGATGCGGCCGTAACGGAGCTTGGTCATATCGAAGACGCCTTCGTCTTTGCCGTTGCTCTCTTCCTTCGGTTTGCCAATCCCGGCGCCGATGGCTGTGATCATCGCCTGGATCTCAGTGTTTTTGAGAAACTGGTCTTCGCGCGCTTTCTCAACGTTGATGAGTTTGCCGCGGATTGGAAGGATTGCCTGGTAGCGGCGGTCGCGTCCCTGTTTCGCGGAGCCGCCAGCCGAGTCGCCCTCGACAATGTAAAGCTCGGTGAATTCCGGATCGCGTTCAGAACAGTCAGCAAGTTTTCCCGGCAAACCGCCGCCGGTGAGCGCACCCTTGCGAATAGTTTCTCTCGCCTTACGGGCAGCCTCGCGGGCTCGCGCCGCGGTAAGGACTTTTTCGAAAAGGCGGCGCGCAATGGGCGGATTCTTGTCGAAGTGAGTCATCAATCCGTCGTACACGGTCGAGTTCACGATTCCATCGATCTCGGTGTTGACGAGCTTCACCTTCGTTTGCGATTCAAAGCGCGGATTGGGCAGCCTAACGCTGAGAACGGCGATTAGTCCTTCGCGTACGTCGTCTCCGGAGAGGGATGGGTCTTTGTCCTTAAGAAGGCTGTTTTGTTTTGCGTACTGATTGATTGCCCTTGTGAGCGCAGTGCGGAATCCAGTGAGATGGGTGCCGCCGTCGGGGTTCGAGATCGAATTCGCGAACGGCAAAATCTGATCGTTGTAGCTGTCGTTGTATTGGAGCACGACATCGACAAAGACTTCGTCGCGTTGTCGCGCGATCACGATCGGCTTTGGGTGCAAAACCTGCTTATTCTCGCCGAGTTGCTTAACGAACTCTTCGATTCCGTATTTGTAAAAAAAACGCTCCTTTTTCGGCGGATCGAGACGGTCATCGGTGAGCGTGATCTCCAGACCAGGATTAAGAAAGGCCAACTCGCGCAAGCGCGCTGCCAGTCGTTCGAACTTGAACTCGGTTGTGATTGTGAAAATCGTCGGATCAGGCAAGAAGGTGATGAGCGTGCCTGTGGTCTTCTTGTTTTTGATCTCGCCAATTACTGTGAGCTTGTCCGTCGTTTTGCCTTTGGCGAAGGCCATATGATACACCTTGCCTTCGCGCGAGACCTCGGCCTTAAACCATTCCGAAAGTGCGTTTGTGCACTTCGCACCGACGCCATGAAGTCCGCCAGAATACTTGTATGCGCCTTGTCCGAATTTTCCGCCCGCATGCAGATTTGTCAGCACCAACTCGATGGCAGGCATCTTCCATTTCGGATGAACATCGACCGGAATACCGCGGCCATTGTCG
>JBAUXH010000096.1:0-4466 GCA_049584155.1 Solirubrobacteraceae bacterium | reverse complement strand
TCGTCGCCGTGGATCAGATACGCGGGCTTGAGCTCGGCCACCGACGCCCAGTCTAGGCGCGCGGCCAGACCACTACTTGACGACCAGGTTCACGAGCTTGCCCGGCACCACTATCTCCTTGATGATCTCCTTGCCATCCACGTGCGCGCGCACGTTCGGGGCGGCGTGGCAGAGCGCCTTGAGCTCATCCGGGCTCGCGTCCGAGGCGGCCTGCACCCGGTCGCGCAGACGACCGTTGACCTGGCACACGAGCTCATAGAAGTCGCGCTCGAGCATCTCCTCCTCGGCCCGCGGCCACGGCTGCTCCCACACGCGCGTGCCCGTCAGCAGCTCGTAGGACTCGGCGCTGACATGGGGCGCGAACGGGAACAGCAGCGAGGCGGCCGTCGCGAGTGCGAAGCGCTGACTGTCCACGCTCACCTCCTCGCGCAGGCGCGAGCAGTCGTTCAGCAACTCCATCACCGCGGCGATCGCCGTGTTGAACGCGAACCGGCGCAGATCCCCGCTGACCTTGTCGATCGCCCAATGGGACTTACGCAGGAGGGTGAGGTCGGCCGCCGCGGGAGATTCTGTTCCAGTCGGCGCATGCGCCGACTGGCGGGCCTGCACATGTGCAGGCCCGGGGGATGGCGCATGCGCCATCCCGAGAGGGGTCGCATGCGACCCCTCTGGCCCTGCCGCATGCGGCAGGGACCCTCCCCTATCCGCGGTCTCCGCCGCCAACCGCCACAGTCGGCTGAGAAACCTATGCACGCCCTCCATCCCCTCATCCGACCAGTCGGCGTCCTGGTCGGGCGGGCCGATGAACAGGATGTAGCAGCGGGCCGTGTCCGCCCCGTAGCGCTCGACGATCGACGCGGGCGAGACGACGTTGCCACGGGACTTGCTCATCTTCGCGCCGTCCTTCGTGATCATCCCCTGCGTGAACAGCGCCGCGAACGGCTCCTGGAAGTCGAGGTGGCCGAGGTCGGCAAGCGCCTTGCAGAAGAAGCGCGCATACATCAGGTGCAGGATCGCGTGCTCGACCCCGCCGATGTATTGATCGACCGGCATCCACTCGCGCAGGACTGCCGGGTCCCACGCAGCCTCGCCGTTTGATGCGTCGCAGTAGCGCAGGAAATACCACGAGGAGTCCACGAACGTGTCCATCGTGTCGGTCTCTCGGCGTGCCGGCTCCTTGCACTCCGGGCAACTCGTCTGCACCCACTCCTCGGCGGCCGCCAACGGCGAGCGTCCTCGCGGCGCGTAGTCCTCGACGTCCGGCAGCTCCACCGGGAGATCCTGCTCGGGCACCGGCACCGCCCCGCAGCCCTCGCAGTAGACGATCGGGATCGGCGTGCCCCAGTAGCGCTGGCGCGAGATGAGCCAGTCGCGCAGCCGGTAGTTGATCGACGCGTGCCCTTTGCCCTCGCGATCCAGCCAGCGCACGATCTCGGCCAGCGCCTCGCGGTTTCCCATCCCGTCAAACTCGGCGTTCGAGTCGATCAGCGGCCCATCGCCTATATATGGGAGCCCATCCTCCCGGCCGTGCTCATCACCCGAACCCTCCGGAGGCGGGGTGGGCGGGCCTTCTATAACACGTCTGATCGGCAGCTCGAACGCGCGCGCGAACGCGTAGTCGCGCTCGTCGTGCCCTGGCACCGCCATGATCGCGCCCGTGCCGTACTCCATCAGCACGTAGTCGGCCACATACATCGGGATCTGCTCGCCATTGACCGGATTAGTGACCGTCCGCCCGAGCGCCACTCCCGTCTTGGGCTTCTCGACATTACCGCGCTCCTCGCCGGACTCGGTGATCGCGTGGCTGACGTACTCGCGCACCTGCTGCTCGCGCTCGGTGTCTGCCACCAGGCGCAGCACGTCCGGGTGCTCGGGGGCCATCACGAAGAACGTCGCCCCGAACAGCGTGTCCGGACGAGTGGTGAACACGGGGTAATCGATGCCGAGCTCCTCACAGCGGAACGTCACCTCCGCCCCCTCCGAGCGTCCGATCCAGTTGCGCTGCATCGTCTTCACATGCTCAGGCCACTCGATCTGATCGAGATCGTTCAACAGCCGCTCGGCGTAGTCGGTGATACGCAGAAACCACTGCTCGAGCTGTCTGACTTCGACCGTCGCGCCGCAGCGCTCGCACGTCCCATCTGGTGAGACCTGCTCGTTGGCGAGCACCGTCTGGTCTTTCGGACACCACTTGACCGCCGCCTCCTTGCGATAGGCCAGGCCGGCGTCGAATAGCTGCAGGAAGATCCACTGCGTCCAGCGGTAATAGCTCGGTTCGTGCGTCGCCAGCTCGCGCGACCAGTCGATCGAGATGCCCCACTCGCGGAACTGGCGCTGGAAGGAGGCGATCGAGGCGTCGGTGGACGCGCGCGGATGGACGCCCGTCTTGATCGCGTGGTTCTCCGCCGGCAGCCCGAACGAGTCGTAACCCATCGGATGCAGTACGCGGCGGCCGAGGCGACGGTGGTAGTGCGCGATCGCGTCGCCCACCGAGTAGACCTTCAGGTGGCCGATGTGCGGCTCGCCGCTCGGGTAGGGGAGCATCTCCAGTACGTAGGAGCTCGTCTGCTCTGGCTCGGCGCCCGACGCGCCGCGGCCGCTCACCGCGGGGGCGCCTTCGTTGGAGACCTCCCACGTGCGCTCCTGCGCCCATACCGCCTGCCAGCGGGGCTCGATCTCGCGAGGGTCGTATTTACGCTCTGACATGGAGAGCGCAGGTTAGCGAGCGGGCTGGGACGGAACTCTCGGGGCAGGCCTTATCCACGCGTCGCTCGCCGCCCGGCTATGCGTGCGACACCGCGCACGAGACGCCCGAGTCCCGGCGGCGTACCGCGGACCCGGGCGCCGGAGCGAGACTCAGAAGCTGTCGCTCGTCTCCATCGGACGCCAGAACACCGGCTGGGGCTCGTTGCTCACACCGGCCTCCGCCATCAGCGCGCCGATCTTCTCGCCCTGCTCCTCGAAGAACCCCTGAAACGCCTCCGCGCTCGGCCACTCGTCGGCCACCATCACCTCGCCGTCGCCGGCCAGGAACATGTGGTGGATCGCGCCCAGCTCCTTGGCTCGTGCGGAGATCGCGCCACCCGCGGCCTGGTAGATCGCGCTCTGGTCGACCGTCGCGTACTACCGCATCTTACGTCAGCGACGCCTGTTCGGCTGTAAAGCGTGAGTACGCGCGTACCGCCTCGACGATCTCCGCCGGCGCCTTCTCCGGCGAGCCCGCGTCGAACGGCGGCTCGGGGTCGTACTCGATGCCCAGCTGGATCGCCTGCGCGAGCTCGGGGCCGGCGATCCGCTCGACGAGCGTCAACGCCATGTCGATCCCCGCCGTCACCCCCGCGGAGGTGGCGAGCTTGCCGTCGAACATCACGCGCTCGGGGACGACCTCCACGCCGAACTCTCGCAATTCGTCGAGCGCCTGCCAGTTACTGGTCGCACGCTTGCCCTCCAACAGCCCCGCGGCCGCGAGGATCAGCGAGCCGGTACAGACCGAGGTCGTCCACGTCGAGGTCTCGTGCGCGCCGCGCAGCCACTCATGCACGGGACCGTCACCCATCAGCGCCACCTGGCCGGGACCGCCGGGGATAAGCACGATCTCTGGATGCTCGTGCTCGGCGAGCGTCGCATCGGCCAGCAGCCCCAGCTGGCCGGTGTCGGTGCGTATCGGTCCGGTCCGCTCGGCCACGAACGTGACCTGCGCGCCGGGTAGCCGACTGAGCACCTCGTATGGACCGACCGCGTCGAGTGCGGTGAAGCGGTCGTAGATCAGGATGGCGATGTCCATGGTGAGCGTCCTTTCGTTGTTCTCAGGCAGCGACGGTGCTGGATCGTGTCCCGTGTGGGTGGTAGCGACGGCGGTACTCGGCCGGGGCAACGCCCAGCGCGCGTAGGAACGTGCGGCGCATCGTCTCGGGGGTGCCGAACCCGCACGCCGCTGCTACGGTCGCGATCGGTTGGGCGGTGTCCTCCAATGCGTGCCGGGCGGCCTCCAGGCGTACGCGCTCGACGTAGCGCCCGGGTGTGATCCCGACCTCGGCCGCGAATGCACGGGCAAAGTTGCGCGGGCTCATGTGCGCATGCAGCGCGAGCGCCTCCACGGACAGGTCCGCGGCGACGTGCTCCAATGCGTAACGCTGTGCCTCGCGCAGCGGCTCGCGCGCAGGCTGCTGCGCCGCGAGCGTCGCGCTGAACTGCGACTGGTTGCCGGGCCGGCGCAAGAACAGCACGAGGTGGCGCGCGATCGTCAGCGCAGCGTCGCGGTCGAGGTCTTCCTCGACGAGCGCCAGCGCCAAGTCCATCCCCGCCGTAACTCCAGCCGAGGTCCAAACGGGCCCATCTCGCAAATAGATCGGCTCTGGGTCTACCTCCACCGTCGGGTAGCGCTGCGCGAGCTCCGCGGCCGAGGCCCAGTGCGTCGTCGCGCGACGCCCGTCGAGCAGCCCGGCGGCGGCCAGCACGAACGCGCC
>JBAUXH010000095.1:0-3626 GCA_049584155.1 Solirubrobacteraceae bacterium | reverse complement strand
CTTGCACGGTTTAACTCTAGCACAAACGCTAGCACAGAGCGAAAATCGTGTCTAGTATCATTTGTAAATCGTTGGTAATGAACAAGCCAGGGTGGCGAAATTGGCAGACGCGCCAGACTTAGGATCTGGTGGAGAAATCCTTAGGGGTTCGAGTCCCCTCCCTGGCACAGCGCAGACGACTCGGGGCCGATTGGTTGATACGTAAAAATGACGCTTCTCCCGCGAGGCAGGCAATGTATACTCCGAAATGCCGTGGAAAGGGATTGGTACGGATGGTGGCGCGTTCCTCGTATGGGCATCGTTCCAGCGGTGGTCACATCTACCGTAAAGTCTCCATCGCATCTTCCGGAAGAGTTCTTCCCTGATTCATGAAGCGTACTTCCGTCTCTTTTGCAGCGACGAACGTTCAAGCGGCCGCACGGAACGCGAACGGTATCAGCCCAGTTTTTGACCGGCATTTGCTGATGATTGGGTTGTGGGTGTTCGCCGGGTACTACCTTCGCCGCAAAATCGGCTTTGCCCTAACCTTCAAACCCCACGCTGTATCCGTTCTTTGGCCTCCGAATTCTATTTTGGTCGCAGCGCTTTTGCTGACGCCACGGCGTCTGTGGTGGTTTGTGCTGCTGGCTGCGTTCCCTGCGCATTTGGCGGCGCAGTTACAGAGTGATGTTCCACCGCTGATGATCATGTGCTGGTTCATCAGCAACGCTTCAGAAGCAGTGATCGGCGCTGGTTTGATGCACTATCTCATTGATGGCCCGATGCGCTTCACCAGCCTCCGGAAGGTAGGCATTTTCTGCCTTTGCGTAGTATTCATCGGTCCGCTTTTGTCTTCGTTCTTGGACGCCGCGTTCGTGGTGTGGAATGATTGGGGCCACGACGGATATTGGGAACTGATCCGGTTACGGCTTTCTTCCAATGGTGTCTCCGCATTAATCATCGTGCCGTTGATCATAACGTGGGTCACGACTGGAGTTCAGCTCCTGAGGACAGCATCACGGTCGCGTTATCTGGAGGCGTGCGCTCTCTTTCTCGGTTTGCTGGTAGTCAGCTATATGGTCGTTTATGAATTAAAATCGCCGCCGGATTTAGCTTTGCTTTTTCTGCCTCTGCCGTTTCTGCTTTGGGCGGCTGTACGCTTCGGCGTTTTGGGAGAAAGCACGGCCATCGCAATTGTCGGCTTCGTGGCGATTTGGAGCGCTTCGTACGGACATGGACCATTCTCGGGTGGAACAGCTGAACAAAGCGCCCTTTCGATCGAAATATTTCTGATTGGTTTAGCGATTCCGCTGTTGTTTCTGTCGGCGGTAATTGAGGAGCGTGTGACCGGTCGGAGCGAGCTGCGGGAGAGCGAATCACGTTTCCGAATAGTAGCCGATTCTGCGCCGGTTCTCATCTGGATGGCTGGCGTTGACAAGCTTTGCACGTTCTTCAACAAGCCGTGGTTGCAGTTTACGGGACGCAGCATGGAACAGGAGATTGGAGATGGCTGGGCAGAAGGCGTGCATGAAGACGACCTTCAGAAGTGCCTCGAGATTTATACCCGGGCATTCGACGCGCGACAACCGTTCGTTATGCAATACCGCTTGCGGCGAAATGATGGGGAGTATCGCTGGATCTCAGACCAGGGTGTGCCACGCCATGACTCGCAGGGAAGTTTCTCCGGCTACATCGGTTCGTGTGTCGATGTTACTGAGTTAGTCGACAAGGACCAAGCCTTGTGGGAGAGCGAAGAACGGATGCGCGTGGCCGCGGAGGCGGTTAATCTCGCGATTTGGGAATGGGACCTGAATAAGGACGAGATCTGGGCCACGAATGCGCGACGGACGCTGCTTGGATTGCCGAGTTCGGGCAAAATTGCATTGGAAGACTTTATTTGCCGGCTTCACACCGATGACCGTGATCGGGTACGGCACACAATTGACGATGCCCTTCGCACTGGTGAAGATTTTGATTCGGAATATCGATTAATTCTCCCTGACGGAATCGTGCGTTGGATTTCAACACGAGGCAGCGTCCACTTTGATGATGCTCGAAAACCGGCACGGCTATTGGGAGTCAGCATCGATATCACCGCGCGTAAACAGGCCGAACTTGATGCGCAGCGCGATCGCGCAGAGTTATCTCATCTCAGTCGGGTGGCGTTAATGGGTGAAATGTCCGCCTCGATTGCTCATGAGTTGAATCAACCGTTGGCTGGAATTCTTAGTAACGCCGCAGCTGGGCAGCGTTTCATCGATCGCGGAAATGTTGATCAGGCGGAAATTCACGAACTGCTCGGTGACATCATCGCGGATGGTCGTCGTGCCAGTGACGTAGTTCGGGGCATTCGAGGGATGGTCAGGAAGGAGCAGGTGGCGCGTCGCTCGGTGGATCTCAACGAGGTTGTGATGGATTCAGTGCGCATGATATCTCCCGATGCTGTACTGCGTTCGTGCCAGGTAGAAATATCGCTCGATCCCCGCTTGCCCGGCATCGAAGCCGACCCGATTCAACTTCAACAAGTGCTGCTGAATCTTGTGATCAACGCATTCGACGCGATGCGGGACGCGCCGATCTCCAGACGCAAGGTCGTGATCGCTACGGAATCAAACGGTGACGGTGCAGTTTGCGCAATCGTGCGCGATTACGGTGTGGGCATCTCGGCGGAGATGCAGGATTCCTTATTCGATCCTTTCTTCACTACTAAAAGCGAAGGACTGGGGATGGGTCTGGCAATAGCACGTTCGATTCTTGAATCGCACGGCGGCACCATCGCCGGGGAAAACGCGGATGGCGGAGGAGCTCGATTTGAATTTGTCCTTCCGGTGAACGCACCTTCCATATGATGCGCGCCAAATGCCCCTTCTTTTGATCAATTACGGCACATCCGTCCAGAAAGGCGTGTTACGGCTATTGCGCTAAGTCGGCCATAGGAGCCCATTTGGGTGGTAGCTGAATTGCACATTTGGTTGAAACAGCACGGATGGCACGGGTAAGTGACGTGAGACTAAGGTCTAATATGGCTGCGGCGAACGCGAGCGTAGTATTCAATTGTTTTGCTTGCTCCACGCCCAGATATGATCTGTCTTCTCGACGATGATCCTTCGGTGTTGAGAGGCCTTAATCGGCTTCTCATGTCGGCAGGTTGGCAGCCCGAACAGTTCAGCGAGCCGGACGCGTTTTTGAGTTACGTGAAGGTTCATCGGCCTACGGTTGCTATCATTGACGTTTGGATGCCGCTGATGAACGGCCTCGAGGTTCAATCGCGGGTGCGGGAGCTTTCGCCGTCGACGCGCGTCATCATGTTTACTGGAAAGGACGATCCGCTCGTTCGTTCCACCTCGCTGAAAGGCGGCGCGTCAGCTTTTTTCACCAAGCCATTCGACGACGAGGAATTTCTCACCGCTGTTCGGCTGGCTCTCTGCGCAATGTGATGTCGCTCGGGAGCGGCTGTGATCGAAACAAGAATTTCGCGCTGGATTTATCCGCGAAAATTGTGTATTCCAAACGCGGTCTTGAATACAATGCCAACTTCTTCGAGTGAATCTGTCGCGATCGAGCGTCCGAAGACAAATTCCAGGATCTTTGCGCACACACGGTGGGACACCCTTCCTGTGGCAGCAGCCGTTCTGCACTGCGTTTAC
>JBAUXH010000094.1:0-18872 GCA_049584155.1 Solirubrobacteraceae bacterium | reverse complement strand
GGGCGCCGGCGAGTGAGAGTCCGCGGCCGGCGCGGCCGGCGCGTGCCGCGATCGCGGCGTCGGGTGCCTGCCAGGTGGAGTTCTTGCCACTCTTGGAGACGCCCACCACGGCGAGAACGTCGATCTTGGAGATGGTTTCCGCGCCAAGGCCGACGGTCGCCGCGACCGCGGGTAGATGGCCCAGCACGTGCAGAGAGGTGAACACGACCCACACGATGAAGCTGATCTTGTGAAGTGGCAAAAGCGCGCTGCGCGAGGAGGGCCCGATCAGCAACAACAGCACGCCGCTGGCGAACACGAGGACTGTCGTGAGCACCACGATTGGGGCGATCATCCGCAACGGCGCAGGGGGAGGACCCTTGCGACGGTAGCGGGGATCGTCGGTGTAATAGCGCACGAACCGATACCCGGTGCTTGTCAGCTTGAGCGCGATCGGCCCGATCAGCAGCATGCCCACGAACAGGTGCACCCACAGCAGCGAGCGCAGACGCAGAAGCGTCACGCCGATCACGGCCAGCAGCACGAGCAGCACTATCCCGGTAGCCGTCGTGAGACGCTCATTGCCGCTCGTTCCACCGGCGCGCATGCTCTGAAACAGCGAACGGTCGGTCATCGGGCGATGGCCGATCCGGCGGCTCACACCGGCCCACTGGTCGCGTACCAGGATCGCATGGCGAGGCTCATGGGCGATCGTCCTGGAGTCAAGCGGCATGGGACGAGTGTGTGATGCGCAGCTAAGGAACCGATAACCGCTTGATGAGAAAGCTCATCGAATCGCCGGTTTAGAAAAATGCCTGCACTGTGGCGCCTATCCTTGAGCGATGGCCAAGCTCGCAGATGCGAACTCCGGCCGCGATCGCGCGTTGGCGCCGGTAGACGCGGCGGTGGGGCGGCGGGACGGTGGGGCGGCGTTACCGGGCCCTGTCGAGGGGAGTTTGAAGGAGGCGGTCACGGGCGCGAACGGGGCCCAGAGCGCGCGGATCTTGCTAGTGGAGGACGAGCCGGGGATCGTCGACTTCGTGCGCCGTGGGTTCGAGGCCGATGGATTCGCAGTGGAGTCGGCGCTCGATGGTGTGCGAGGAGAACAACTGGCGCTTGCGGGCAGCTTTGATGCGATCGTGCTGGACCTGATGCTGCCCGGGCGCGACGGGCTGAAGGTGCTCGCCTCGGTGCGCGCCGCCAAGCCGGAGGTGCCGGTGATCGTGCTGACGGCGCGCGGAGAGATCGAGGATCGTGTCGCTGGACTGGACGCCGGCGCGGTGGACTATCTCGTCAAGCCGTTCTCGCTCGCTGAGCTGCTTGCGCGCGTGCGTGCGCAGCTGCGCGTGGTGGCGCAGACCTCCGCGACCACGCTGCGTGGCGCCGACATCGAAGTGAATCTGCTGACCCGCAAGGTGCGTCGCGGAGACGCCTCAGTGCAGCTGTCGAGCACCGAGTTCGAGCTGCTGGTCTATCTGCTGCGCCACTGCGGACAGGTGCTCTCGCGCGAGCAGATTCTTAGCGCCGTATGGGGCTACGAGCACGACCCGGCGACGAACGTCGTGGACGTGTACATCGGCTACCTGCGCCGCAAGCTCGCGCGCCGCGACGACCCGGCGCCGATATATACGGTGCGTGCCGTCGGTTACCGCCTCGGCGGCGCCGCCGCCTGAGCGGATGTCGATGAGGTCTGCGTTCACACGAATCATGCCGACGGGGCTGCGCTGGCGCCTGGCTGGATGGATTGCGCTCGTCACATTGATCTGCACGGGGATTGCGTTCGCCGCCGTCTACCGCGGCACGGGTACTCAACTGCACACCCAGATCGACCACGAGCTCTCTGGTGATGCGGCGGAGTTCGCGCACAACCTCACAAGTCAGCAAGTGCGCTCACCCGCAAGAGTGAAGGCTCTGGCGAGCTCCTACGTGCATAACCAGCCGTTCCGAGCCAGCTCGACTTTCCTGTTCGCGATTGTCCCTGGCGCGGGCACGGCCACCAACCGTCCGGAGCTGATCGTGCAGGCGCGGGCAGACAACGGCGAGACGCAGGCTGAACAGGCGCAGGAGAATCGATTGTCCCGCCAGCTGTTGAGCGTCGCCCCGGGGTATGCCACGCTGGCACTGCCGGACGTCGGCAATCTGCGACTGGTCAAGCGCATTGTGCGCGTGCGCGGAGGATCGCGTGTGACGATCGGCGTCGGCGAGCCGCTGGCGAGCGTTATGCACGCTCAGAGTGGCCTCGCGCGGGCGTTCGTTCTCGCCGGGATCCTTGCACTGCTGGGCGCCTTGCTGGGCGGCTATTTGATCGGTACGCGCCTTTCGCGGCCGCTGAGAGGCATGGCGGCGGTCGCGGCCCGTGTGGATGCCGGCGATCTGTATCCGCGCATCCACGACCTCGGCGGTCAGGGAGACGAGGTGAGGGTGCTCGCCGATGCGTTTAACCACATGCTCGATCGCCTCACTGACGCGTTCGCCGGTCAGCGCGCGTTCGTGGCCGACGCCTCACACGAGCTGCGTACACCGCTGACGGTGATCCGCGGCCAGCTGGAAGTGCTCGCGGCACAGCCGGCGCCCTCAGGTGAGGAGGTGCGTCGCGTCGAGCGCCTCGTGCAGTCGGAGATCGCGCGCATCAGCCGGCTGGTGGACGACCTGCTGCTGCTGGCCAAGGCCGAGCAGACGCAGTTCCTGCGCATCGAGCCGATCGAGCTCGGCGCCTATGTGCAGGAGCTTTGGGATGGGATGAGCCTGCTCGCGCAGCGCCAGTTCGAGCTCGGGCCGGTGCCCGGAGGTACTCTGCGCGCCGATCCCGACCGCCTCGCACAGGCGCTGCGCAACCTGATCGGCAACGCGATCGATCACACGGCGGCCGGTCACGGCCTCGTACGCATGCTGGTGCAGGAGGTTCCAGGTGGGCGCGTTCGGTTCGCGGTGGAGGACGACGGTCCTGGCATTCCGGCCACACAGCGAGAGCGCGTGTTCGACCGCTTCTACCGCACCGATACCGCCCGTGATCGTGCGTCGGGGGGTACAGGTCTCGGCTTGGCGATCGTGAGCGCGATCGTCGATGCCCACGGTGGCAGTGTCGCTGCCGGTCGCTCGCCCGAGGGTGGCGCGCGCATTGAAGTTGAGCTGCTGCGATTTACGAGTAGTGGGAACGTAACCCCCGTGCCCGGAGCAGTGGGACGCAAGGCGGTGGAGCCGGTGCGGGGGTGAGCTCGGCCGAGCAGATCTCCGCGCGCCGGGTAGCGCGCCGCCGGCGCGCACGTCAGCGGCGCATGCTCGCGCTTGGTGCAGCGATCGCGGTCCTCGCGCTGATCGTCGTCGTGCTGGTCCTCTCGGGGGGCGGCTCGCCCTCCAGGGGCGCGGCGAACACACCGGGCGCCACCACGCGCGGGCATGTCGGCGACGGGAGGCCACCCGCATCGTCTGCGCCTGTGGAATTGACGGCGCACCGGCTCGCCACAACGTTGCCCTCTCCGTTGCAGGACGCGGCCGCGGTCGCGCTCCCCGATGGGACGCTCGCGCTGTTCGGAGGGCTCGACCGGAGCGACACTTCGACAGCCGGGGTGCTCATATTTGACGGAAGGACCGTTTCCCTCAGCGCCCGCTTGCCGATACCCCAGCACGATGCCGAGGGCGCCCTACTCGGGAATGACGCATACGTTTTCGGGGGTGGACAGGTCAGCTCGTATGACCACGTGCTGCGGTTCGATCCCGCGACGGGCTCGGTCTCACAGGCCGGGACTCTGCCTCAGGCGAGGTCCGACGCGGCGGTCGCGAGCATCGGTGAGACCGCGTATGTGGTCGGCGGCTATGACGGCGCCAATGCGCTCGGCACGATCGTGGCGTGGCGTGCGGGAGGCCCGGCGCGAACGGTCGCGCGCCTGCCGCTGTCCCTGCGTTATGCCGCCGTCGCGGCGGTCGCCGGAAGACTAGTGATAGCTGGTGGCACGAACGGGGAATCCGCCCAGCGCGAGGTCCTGCGCTTCGATCCGGCGAGTGGCCGGGTAACGACGATCGGGCGCCTACCCGACGCGCTGACGCATGCCTCGGCTGTGGCGCTCGATGGGAGGGTCTACGTGCTCGGAGGCCGTAGTTCGCCGTCCGCCTCACAGACCCGGGAAATCCTCGCGATCGAACCGGCGACTGGCGAAGTCACAAAAGCGGGGCGACTGCCCTTGGCGTTGTCCGACGCGGCTGCGTCGGTCCTCGGCGGTCGAGTGGTGCTCGCGGGCGGACAGAGCGTCTCTGGGACCGAGTCCGCGATCTACTCACTGGCTCCCATCCCGCGAGGGTCGGGCGGCTGAGTTCCACGCCGGGCGCGGCTCCGCTGCACTGTGGCCGAGGTGGAGTGTTGTGTCGTGTCCCGCGAGGTGATGCCGCCGGTCCGCTGACGGAACGCGGTGGTTCGGTCGAGGACAGGAGACACGTCAGGGCGCGTGCAGGGTCGCCGCAAACCGCATCGCCAGAGAGCGAGGCGGGGCGAGGTCGACACCGTCGGGGTTGCTTAGAAAGCTCGCGCCCGAGCCCGCCACCCCTGTGTGGCCGTACTGCCAGACGACCCGGTTGGTGTGCGGGTCGATCACGATCACGCGCTGGTTCTTGTCGTCGTTGGCGAGGATGTCTCCATTGGGGAGCGGTAGCGCCAGCGAGGGCTGATTCAGGGCGCCGGGGCCGGTCGGGGCGTAGCGCCACTGCAGGTGTCCAGCGCCCGTGAACGTCTCGATCGCACCCGGATTGACGTAGTCGGCCGATAGGAATAGGCCAGGGCGCACCTCGTTGGTGTCCGACGGGTAGCTGAAGCCGGGCGGGTGGGTGTCGAGGAGCGGTCGCCCGTCCGGGCCGAGTACGTCCAGCCAATCGCCGTTGATCTCGGTAATGGCGGTGCCGCCGTTCGCCATCGGGAACGCTCCGTTGGGGCTGCCGTAGGTGGCGCCGAGCCGGTGTTCGCAGTCACCGGTCTGACCGAGTTGACGTAGCGGCGCGTGGGTCGGGGGGCGAAGCACAAGCACCCTGCAGTTCTTGATGTCGGCTGTAAGGATTTCCCCCGAAGGCATCAGCAAAGCGTCGTCGGGGTTGTGCAGGTAGCCCGGTTCGGCGCCGGGAATGCCGGGATGCCCATAGCGGTAGACGATGTGCCCGCTGGCGGGGTCGATCACGCTGATCGCGAATTCGTCCTCTTGGGTGACGATCACTCGGCTGCCATCGGGCGAGAAGAACGCGTCGTCGGGCAGTTTGAAAGTCTGGCCAGGGCGCAGGTCACCGGGCGCTGGGAAGCGCCACAGGATTGTTCCGGTCGGACTCACCTCGAGCAGCCGGTTGTTGTCGCGATCCGCTATCAGCACCGGACCGGGAAGGACCGAAGGGTCTGACCCGGGGGCGAGCGTAGTTGGTGTGTCGGCAGCCTTCGCGTATCTGGTGTGGCGTCGGTTCTCCCGCGCTTGTCCGCCCGGTGTGCTGGCACCCTCGCTGGCTCTCGCGGCGCTGTGATCGTTGTCCTGTCCGTCCGCGACCGCCACGGCCACGACAAGGGTTGCTAGGACGCCGAACGCGGCGATCCGCCTGCGTAGAAGGGTACGTTTGCGCCTGGCTGCATGCCGACGGGCCGTCCGCTCGGACGGTCTTGGCTCGGGGGGCACGCGGCCAGCATGTAGCGGACGGATTAAGCGAATGTGAGCGGTCGATGAGAAGGCGCTTAGGTCATTCGGGCAGCCGCGTAGCCCGAGCTGCCTCGAGGCTCTCAGATGCCATAAGCGCCTCCTCGCTCGTGGCCACCACCGACTATTCCGGCCTGTGAGCCCGAGATCCCTTGCTCAATGCTGATGAGTCGTGCCCGCGTACGGTGTGCCATGACTGCCACGTGATACGCAAGATCACCGCGGTGATCGCGAGACCTATCAGGGGATCCCCGATAGGTGCGCCGAGAGCCACAACGATCGCTGAGGCGCTACAGCTCGTCGTCGCGCCGGTAACCCAGGCGCGAGGAGATGCGGGCGGCGGTGGAGATCAGGTGCGGACCGAGCGCATCGGTCAGTTCGGCGAGTGAGATGGCTTCGGGGCTGGCAGCGATGCCGACCGCGGCGACCACCTCGCGGGACTCGTCGCGTACGGGTACGGCGATGGCTTGCAGGCTGGGCCGCAACTCTTGGTCGTTGACGGCGTAGCCGTCTTCGACGATTCGCTCGAGCTCTGCGCGTAGAGCCTGCTTGCTGGTGATCGTGCTCGGGCTGTTGCGCTCCAGCTTCAGCTGCGCGATGAGATCGCGCTGCACTACGTCGGGCAGGTAGGCAAGCAGGACCTTGCCCATCGCGGTGGAGTACGCGGGCATCCGTGAACCCGGATACAGGCCTAGGTCCGTCTCGCGCTCGGCTCGCCGCCAGCTGCGCGCGCGATCGACGTACAGGATTTCCGTGCCGTCGAGTACCGCCAGGCCGATGGTATAGCCGGTGCGCTCACGCAACTCCTCCAGGAACGGGTGGACGTTCTCGCGCAGGCCCGTGGCGTTCAGGGCCGACATGCCCAGATCGGTCACGCGCAGGCCGAGGCGGTACTTGCGAGAACGGCCCTGCTCCAGATAGCCGAGCGCGAGCAGGGTTGTCACGTAGCGATGAGTTGTCGAACGGCTCATGCCGAGCTCATCGGCGATGTCGGCGATACCCATCACCGGGTGCTCTGAGGTAAAGCAACCCAAGATCGCGAGCCCTCGCTCAAGCGACTGCGAGTAGCGTGGTCCACGCAGGATCGGCAGCGCCCACGGCGGCGTGCTTTCATCCTCGGCCGCGACGGCAGGCGCTCTGGAAGTCATTCTCGGCATCGGCGGCCTCTCGTCTTTCGCGTGGGTGGTCAGCCGGTCGGCAGCCGGTAGTGGCGTGAGGTCGGGTCGCGCTCGAGCAGGCCAAGCTCCACGAGCGTGATCGCGTAGCGATGGGTCGTGCTTGCTCCCAGCCCGAGTTGCTTGGCAACGTCGGTGACACGTCGCGCGCTGCCGTCTGAAGGAAATGAAGCGAGCACCATCAGTCCGCGCAGCAGCGATCGCGAAAAGCGATCGTCGTCTAGGCGCTCACGATAAGACGCGAGCTGCAGGGCGCCAATTCCTCCCAGCAGTTTCGCCAGAGCATCCTCGTCGGTGGCTCCGCGCATCACCTGCTTGACCTGGGTCTTGGACAGAGTGATCGTGATGTCGTTGTGGTCTGCGTTGTTGTGCTCAAGCATCGCTTGTCATGGGGTAAGTGCATGGACTGATACGAACTGTCACATAATATTCCGGTCCGCAAGTTCCTATACAAGAGGAAAGTCGAATACTTGATTTTCAAGACTGGTGCCGAACCGATTCGAGGATGCGATGCTGGTCGGACTGAGGGGCCCTGTGCAAGGCACGTCGTGCCAAGAGATATGCGCCAAGGCGGTTGGTCATGCGGCCGGCAGCTCGCCGGGCGTTGAGGATCAGCATGGTTGGGCGTGCGAGGCGGCCCATCGCTTCCAGTACGGCGGGTGTAGCGAGGCGGGCGTGTGGGGAGGATGACATCGACAGGTCGCATAGGTAGAAGCTCGTCATTGCGGCCACGATCAACGTGTGGCTGTGGCCGCCGGGTAGCTCGCTGACCTGGCTCATTGCCTCGGTCGCGATCGTGGCTATGCGATCGGCGGCCTCGTCGGGAGAGTGGTAGTAGTCGATCAGACCACGCCGATCCGTGGCTAGGTCCTCGACCCGGTCGGCGAGACTATCGAGCAACGAGTGCAGCGCTCCGACCCACGGGAAATAGGCGGTGCCGAGCATCCCGGCCACGCCCCGATCGAGCCCGGGATCGGCCGCGGCGGCGATCAGCGCGAGTAGGTCGAGCGTCGAGCCGGCCGCCGCTCCCGTCTCCCACCAACGCAGGCGCGCGTGCGCCTCCCCCGAAGCGCGTGCCCAGCGTTCGAAGGAGTCGTGCCGGCCGTTGCCATCTCCGTGATTGAGGCTTTGGTAGGTGACCACGCGTTCGGTGGCCTCCCGCGCAAGCTCGGCGATCGTCGCAAACGACGGCAGGGCCGTTAGCGCCATGCGGCAGGCTGAGATCAGCGCATGTAGATAACCGCCGTCCTCACTGCCCCGGTGATGCGGGTAGTAGTCGTTGTGTGGTTCGTCTGGCGTGATCGCCGCCAACAGTGCGCCGTTGAGCCTCCGACCGTTGGCGATCGGATCCTCGCTTGGCTCCTCAGATAGGTTGTCGAGGTAGTCGAACATCGTCTGGTAGGCGACGACCGCGCGCACCGCGGCATGTCGTCCGGCTGGCTGCGCAAACGCTGCGAAGGCGGCTGCGCCCTCGAGGTTGCCGCGCTTTTCGCTATGAGCCTGCAGCGCGATCTGGCGTAGCATCGGGTCGGGGATTTCTTCGGCTCGTGCGCGCCAGATGCGTACCTCCCGGCATGCGTCTGGGAATACGCCCAGCCAGTAGCTTCTTGCCGCTCCTGCCAATGCCGGCAGGGCGCCATCGGTCCCGATCCATTCGCCCACGCAAACAGCTTTACGCAGTCACGCGGTTCCTCCGGGGTCTCAATCTTGAAAGCCGGCGCGAGCGGGTACACGTGAGGCCGCGAACCCAGGGATCGCGATCACGGCCAGCGCTACCGCTGTGATCAAAGTCAACGTCACCGCCACCTGCATCGGCGCGATCGAGAATGGCGCCGGAAAGCCGGTCGTCAGCGTCAACCAGCGCCCGGCAAGGGCGTGGCCATAGACGCCGACCACCCCGCCGATTGCGCATCCGACTCCTACCGTGATCGCGCTCTCCAGCAGCAATGCACGCCACAGTTGGCTGGAGTCATATCCCTGGATCTTCAGCGAGGCGAGCCGCACTCGCCGCTGCCACACGGCCGCGCTCAGCGCCGAGGCGACCGCCAGGCCCGCCGCGATCAGCAACAGCGTGGAGATCTCGGCGAGTGTCTCCAGTCCCTGTCGCGCACTTGCCTCTGATTGCCTGTCACGTTCGTCGCTCGTCCGTACCGACAACCCCTGGCGGGAGCCGAGCGCGGCCGTGACCGCCCGCCTGCCGGCGGCGACGTTGACGCCGGGTAGTAGGTTCACCTCCAGGGCCGACGGATCGTCTGTCCGCCAGTAGCGACTGTAGTCCTGGCTGTTGATTGTGATCGTCCCTGGCGGCCAACCCGAGTTCGTCATAATCGCGGCCGTCCTGAACGTCGCCGTGCCAGATGGTGTGGGCAGCGAGAACTCCTCGCCGAGGTGGAGGTGACGTTCGCCGGCGAATGCGCTTGAGATCGCGGCCCATCCACTCTGGCGCAGCAACTGTGTGGCTTGCACCAGATCTCCGTGGAGCAGCTGGCTGGCTTCGATCATCTCGGAGTCCCGCGTGGGTCTGGCGCGTATCCACAGCCGACGCTTGCCCACGTCCAGCAGCCCCCCCTGGTAGGAGCGCACGGACGCGACGCCGGGCGCTCGCGCGATCGCGGCTACGGTGCGCTCGGGTGCGAACTGGTTCACGTTGAAGATGTCTTGTCCGGTACCCACCCAAATATCGGCCGTGCCGAAGTACTGGGTCGTGGCGTGGTCGATGCCGCGTATGAGATCGCCGCGAGCGCCTCCGATGGCGATGCTTCCGTAGACGGCCAGCCCAACGATGCCGGCCAGCGCGACCGCCCGCATGCTCGTGGCCCGGAGCTCAGAGACGGCGACCACCAGTGCGCTGCTGCGGATGTGGTCACCCATCCACGGCAGCGCGCGGGCGATCCCAGAGAACATGGCAGGGATCAGGAGGAGCGTTGTCAGCGCAAGGACGACTCCGCCGATGATCGTCAGGCCGGGCGTGAGCAGCACGAGCACGGTAACCACGGCTATCGAGGCCATGCCGGCGAGCCCAAGCGTTCTGGTGGCACCCCCGCTGATCGTCTCGCCCCTGCCCCCGGACTCGCGAAACACGGCGTCCACCGCTCTGCCCTCGCGTAGGTCAAAGGCTGGCGTGAGCGAGGCGAGCATGGTGGCGATAACGCCGCAGCCGAATGCAGCCAGCACCGTCTTTGGGTGCACGATCTGCTTGGCGCCGATCGGAAAAGCGGCTGCTAGATAGGTTGGGACACGATGGAAGAACGCGCTGGAAAGCGCGTCGCCGAGCGCTATGCCGATGAGCGAGGCCACGATGCCCAGGGCGAGTGCCTGGAAGGAGAGCAGCAGCAATACCTGACGCCGGTCATAGCCCTGCATGCGCAGGTCGGCGACGAACCGGCGACGCTCCGGCATCGTCAGCAGCATCGCGTTCAGCGCCAGCAGGAATCCCACCATCACGCTGATCGCCGAGAACAGCTCCGTGGACTGGCTGTTCGGCGTGATCGCCTGGTTGAGCAGATGTAGCTCGTTGTTGGCCGGCGCGACATCCAGACGCCCGCCCGCGATCTGTCGTAGCTCACGCGCGAGGACCTGGTCTGCCCCCGGACGCGGCTGGAGGAGCACTTGCGTAACCCTCCCGGGCAGACCCACGAGGCGCTGTGCGATCGGAAGCAGAGCGATCGTCACAGGGCTCGATGTCAACGCGCCGAACAGCGAACCGCTGAGCACCGCTCCGACCTGCACCCGGTGAGCGCCGCCGGCTGCGAGCACCGTAACCTGGCTGCCCGGTTCTGCGCCGATCGCGCTCGCCACCACCGTTGGGAGGATCAGTCCTTCGGAGAAGCGAAACCCACCCGTGCCGAAGTTCTTGGTATCGAGGCTGCCGAGGTTGACGATTCCCGTGGTCACGCCGAGCATCTGAACCGCTTTCACGCCGTGGGGACCAGCCACCGATACGTTCTCGCGCAGGACTGCCGCCGATGAGCTTACGCCCGGAAGGTGCTCCACCTTGCTCGCCAGTCGCTGGTCGAACCCGGTCTCCGAGCGCGCCGTCAGTTGCACACGCGCCGAGCCGATTACCTGCTGGATCAACGCGCCGGCGGAGCTCGTGAGGCTCGTGTTGGCCACCAGTACGCCGAACACGAGCGCGACCGCGACCGCGATGCCGCTGCCCGCAAGCAGCTCTTGAGCCATGTGCGAGCGTAGTCGTCGCCGGTAGAGGTGGAACAGCATGCTCATGCGAACCCCGCAGATCCGGGGATTGAGCAGGTCTCTCACGAGACGATGGCGGCCGGTTCGGCGAGGTCCAGACTGTCGGCGAGATGTCCGTCGCGGAGTGTGTAAGCGCGATCCATTAGCTCTCTCGCGTCGGGGTCGTGTGTGACGAGCAGGCCAGGTATGTGACGTTCGTGGCAGATATCGCGAAGCAGTTCGAGCGTTTCGTGGCCGCGTTTGGAATCGAGGTTGCCGGTCGGCTCATCCGCGAGCAGCAATCGTGGCTCGTTCACGAGCGCGCGCGCGATGGCGACCCGCTGGCGCTCGCCCATCGACAGGCGCTCGGGCGTATGTTCGGCGCGTGCGCCCAGACCGAGACGCTCGAGCCACGGGCGTGCCCGTCGCCGGGCCTCGCTCAGTCGCAAGCCTTCCGCGGTGAGCTTGATCGTCGCGTTGTCCAACGCCGAAGTATTGGGCATCAGGTGAAACGACTGAAACACAAACCCGACATCCCGCAGGCGATAGCGTGCGCCCTCGCGCTCAGGTAGATGACTGACATCGTGACCAGCGAACAGCACGCTCCCCGCTTCGGGCGCGATCAGTGCCGCCGCGAGCAGCAGCAGCGTGGTCTTGCCGGAACCGCTCGGCCCGTACATCGCCACGAATTCGCCCGGTGAGACCGTGAGTGAAATGCCATCGACCGCCCGTACGGTCTCCCCACCGCCGCTGGCATAGTGCTTGACGACCTTGCGCAGCTCGAGCGCAGCTGGAGGCGTGCTCAACGCCCGGACCGCTCCGCGCCACCGGCGCTGCGTCTGGGCAGCGCCACCACGGTCCCCTGCTCTTCGGTCGTGCACACTTCGCCACCCGAGATCGACATCATCACCCCCGCGCCCTGCAGGGCGCCCATTTCCTCCGAGACCACCAGCAGGGCCATATTGCGCTCGTCGGCCAACTCGCGCAGCAGCACGTAGAAGCGGCTGCGGTCGCTGAGGCTCGGCATCACCGCCGGCTCGTCCACGAGCAGGACGCGCGGATCGTGCACGAGCGCGCGAGCCAGCATTACGAGTGTTCGCTCGGCCAGCGACAGCGATCCCGCCGGCTCATCTCCGCAGGTCGCGGTCACGCCTACCCGCTCGAGTGCTCCGAGGGCTCGTCTGCGGGCATCGCGGACGGTCAGCCCCTCGCTGCCCAGTGACATTGCGACGTGGTCTACGACGCTCTCGCCGGGGTTCGGGCGCCAATCTCCGGAGGCCATGAACGCGAGCTCGCGGCGTAGTAGATGGCCCCGTTCGGAGCCGGTCATCTCGTCCAGTGAGCGACCGTCGAAGCGCACCGTACCCGTGTCGGGTCGTTCGATGCCCGCGGCCAGTCGCAACAGCGTGGACTTGCCCGAGCGACGCGCGCCGTACAGGCCGACGAATACCCCCGCGTCCACCTCGAACGACACTCCGTCCAGAACAGTGATCTCGCGGCCCCCGTCGGGGAAGCGCTTGCCGACGTTCGCGAATGAGAGCAGCGGCGTCATGGCGCCTATGACGCTATCGTTCCCGCGCCCTCATGCGCTCGTTGATGCGCTGCCGCGTTTGCGCGGCCCAGTCGACGTCGGCCTGCAGTTGCCGCCAGACTGCGTCTCGCGTGCAGTCCATCACCAGTGCGGTCCAGGAGCGCATTTCATTGGCGGTGGGCGCCACCAACTGAGCCAGCCGCAGACACTCACGCTCATACGCGCGCAACGCCGCGATCAATCTGTAAGCGTCCTCGTCGCGTGCGACGGCGAGCTTCGCGTGCAGGCCGAGCCTCACCGGCTCGCGCGGGAGCAGCGTCTCCATCCATCCGGTCAGTGCGTTCTCGGTTAACTCGGTCGGGCGATACACCACGCGGGTGCGCCGCGCGTTGTCGCGGCGGGGCTCCTCGCGAGCGGCAACTAGACCGTCGGCTACGAGCTGGTCCAGTAGGCGGTACACATCGTTGGTGTCAATTCGCCATGTTGCACCCAGTCTCGCCACCAGGCGGCTTGCCAGGTCGCCGCCGTGTCCGGGACGCTCGAGCACGATGCCGAGCAACGCTCCGCGTAGCGGCGCCGAGGCGCCGCGCATCCATCCTCGGGTGTTCGTTGTCGCCTCAGCCATCTATCGTTCCCAGCCACACGAACGATACCGCAAGGCGCTAATTATGTATAGAACGATTCCAAAAGTTGCCACTAAGCAGACGGTGGGTGTTGCACGACTCAAGTCTGTCTGCGCGCGCCCTGCGAGGCTATGACTTGGCTAGACGTACAGGTGACGTTGGTGAACGCTTGCAATGACGGATTGTTGACCTTTGTCTCTGACTCGGGCCGATCGTGCGATGTCAGGGCACGATCACGGCCGCGCCGCTCATGGGGTCGGCCGATTCACTCAACTGCAGTGCCCGCACAGCTCCGGCAAACCCTTAGCAGAGCAACAGTTCCGGCAAGCCTCAGCCGAAGAACAGCTCCGCCGTCTCATATAGCCCCGGATCGAGCAGCTTGGGCTCGCGCAGCGCATCCTCTAGTGCGACCTCGATGATCTCGGTGCCACGCAGGCCGACCATCGTCCCGAATCGCCCTCTGGTGACTGCGTCCATTGCGGCTACGCCGAACCGTGTCGCGAGCACACGATCGAAGGCCACCGGCGTGCCTCCACGCTGCACGTGCCCGAGGATCGTCACGCGCGTCTCATACCCGGTTCGCCGCTCGATCTCGCCCTCGAGCGTCACCCCGATACCGCCGAGTCGAGCATGCCCAAATGCGTCGGTCGGGGCGTCCGCGCGTGTCTGCAACGTTCCCTCGCGCGGCGTCGCACCCTCAGAGACGACCACAATCGAGAAGCTGCGCCCGCGCTCGTGGCGGCGGCGCAGGCGCATGCACACCTCCTCGACGTCAAACGGACGCTCAGGTACGAGGATCGCATCGGCGCCTCCCGCGATGCCGGCGTGCGTGGCGATCCAACCGGCGTGGCGACCCATCACCTCGACGACCATCACCCGGTTGTGCGACTCGGCGGTCGTGTGCAGACGGTCGATCGCTTCGGTCACGATCTGCACCGCCGTTTGAAACCCGAACGTCACATCGGTGCCGCCAAGGTCGTTGTCGATCGTCTTCGGCACCCCTACCACCGGGATGCCCTCACGGTGCAGGCGCAACGCCACGCCGAGCGTGTCCTCGCCGCCGATCGGGATCAGCGCATCGACTCCGCGCGTGGCGATCGTGTGACGGATCGCTCGCAACCCGCGATCGTCCTCGCCGTCGGCGAATGGGTTGGTGCGCGAGGTGCCGAGGATCGTACCGCCGCGCGGGAGGATGCCAGCGGTGCTCTGCAGCGTCAGCTCGACGGCATCGTCGCTCAGGACTCCCGCCCAGCCATGGCGAAAGCCGAGCACGCTGTGCTCGTTCTCCACGAGTCCTCTGCGCACGACCGCGCGGATGACGGCGTTCAGCCCGGGACAGTCGCCACCGCCGGTAAGCAGACCAACCCGTGCCATGCCTCGCATTCTCCACGATGAGTCTCGGCGCCGCTGATGTCAACGAGCGGACCTCAGGAGTTGACCAGTCCCCGTCGCAGCGCGTAGCCGACGAGCTCGGCGCGCGAGGAGAGGCTGAGCTTCTGCTGGATGTGCGCGCGGTGGGTCTCGACCGTGCGCACCGACAGGTACAGCTGCTCGGCGATCTCGGCGTTGGTGTGTCCCAGCGCGATCAGCCGCAGGACTTCGAGCTCACGCTCCGAGAGATCATCCGGCGGTCCGGGTGGGGGCTCGGAGGCCATCCGCGCTCCCAGCCTGGGGTTCAAATAGCTTTCGCCGCAGGCGGCGCGTCGCACGGCCTCCACGAGCTCGTCGTCGGCGGCCTCCTTGAGCACGTAGCCGATCGCGCCGGCGCCGAGGGCGTGGCGCGCGAACGCCGGCTCCTGCTGCATCGTCAGCACGACGATCTGTGTCTCCGGCGACTCCGCGCGGATATCCGGGATCGCCTCGAGGCTCGAGCTGCCGGGCATATTCAGGTCGAGCACCAGCACGTCCGGGCAATGACCGTGCACGTACCGTCGCGCACTCTCGAGATCCCCGGCCTCGGCCACGACCTCGAACCCGGATTCGCCGTCTAGCAGCAGCCGCAGCCCGCTGCGCACTACGGCATGGTCGTCGGCGATCACGATCCTGATCGTCTCCAGGATGGGTTCCAGCGCGGGCCTGCCGTCAGCCTGCGCCGGCCGGGTGTCTTGATCGGGCGTCACCGACGATGAACGTACCGCGTAAGGGGCTCGTGCGTCTACGGGAAAAGTACGGTGATTCACGCGGCTCGGTACGGATGTCAAGCATCCTGCCGAGCGAGACGTTGGCCCTGTCAAGAGACCGGATCAGTCGGAGGCCGGATCAACGCGAGGCCGGATCGGTGCGGAGGCCGGACGGGCTCTGAATGAGGCCGACTAGATTCCCTGTCCGGGCAGGAACTCGTTCGTAAACGGCGGCAGTCCGCCGTTGGGATTGTGCTGGAGCAGCCCGTGCGCCAGCATCCATCCCCCAAAGCTCGCCCACGCCGAGGGTTCCTGCCAGCCATACGGATTGCTCGCCTTCGCCGGCGTCGCCGCGGATAGAGTCTGGCGAATCGATTCGAGCTGAAGCTTTCCTTCCAGCGAGGGGTTCGCCTTGACCACGAGCGCGGCCGCCGCCTGTGGATTTGCACTAACCGCACGCTCGCCCCTGGTGAGCGCCTGCATAAACGCGCGCAGGTCCTGACCGCGTTCGCGCGCCTCGTCCTGGCGTACGACCAGCACCAGCTCGTCGTAGCTCGGCACGCCCGCCTCATCCACCGGAATCACGATGGGATGGCGGTGCAGCAAGCGCAGCTGGATCGCCTCGTAGTTCCAAAACCCGCCCAGCGTCGCCGCGACTTTGCCCGAGAGCATCGCCGGTACGAGGTTGAACCCAACGTTCACTTCCCGCACGCTGTCCGGATTCACTCCGGCGGCCTGCAAAGCCGTGTGTAGCTCGGCCGCCTGGTAGGGGATGCCGGCGGTGCCCACGCGCTTACCCGCGAGGTCCGCGACCGTGCGCACGTGCTGGCCCGGCAGTGAGATGATCGAGGTGAGGGGGCGTTGCACGAGCGCCCCGATCGAGACCAGCTTCAGTCCCTGATCGCGCGCGAGCAGCAGCTCGGGCTCATAGGAGATCGCCATGTCCACCTTGCCGGCGGCGAGCAGCTTCAGCGGGTCGGCCGGTTCGGCGGGTACCTGTGGGCGCACATCCAGCCCGACCGCCCTGAACTCTCCGCCCGCGATCGCCGAGTACAGCGCCGCGTGGTCGGCGTTGGGGAAGAAGTCGAGCATCACCGTGAAGGGCTTGACCGCGGGGGCGGTGGTGACGTCCTGCTTGGAACCGCATGCGGACATGGTCAGCGCGCAGGCGACGGCGAGCGTTGCAAGGGCGGCAAGCCTGGTTCTCAACGGAGCTCTCCTCTCGATCGGTACGCCCACGGCGCCAACCGGCGCTCGAGCAGGGCGAGGGTATAGAAGCAGGCGATCGCGAACACGAACAGCACCACCGCGGCGGCGTACGCGCGCGAGGTCTGCAGCGCGGTCAGGTCGGCGTCGATCTCGTGTCCGAGTCCGGCATAGGGTCCGGTGGTCGCCGTTTGGGACTCGGCGATGTAGGCGCCGATCACCGCGACCGTGAGCGCGATCCGCGCGCCGCTGATCGCCGCGGGCAGCGCCGCCGGCAGCTCGGCGAAGCGGAACGCCTGCCAGCGTGAGGCGTCGAGCGTGCGCAGCAGCTTCAGCTGCTCGGGATCGACGCTCGCAAGCCCATCCACGGTCGTGACGAGCACGGGAAAGAAGCAGATCAGCGTTATCACCACGAGCTTCGGCAGGATTCCGAAGCCCCACCAGAAGATCAGCAGCACCGCGATCACCGCGATCGGCACGGCCTGTGAGCCGACCGCGAGCGGATACACCGCGCGGCGCAGCATGGGGGAGAGATGAATCGCGACCGCCAGCGCGAACCCGCTGCCCAGCGCCAGCACGATGCCGAGCACCACCTCCTCGGCGGTCGGTTTCAGGTTTGAGGCGAGAAAGCCGGCGTTGTTCCACAGCGCCCCACCCACTTCGTGGGGCGCCGGCAGCACCAGCCGGTCGACGCTCCCGAGCTCCACATACAGCTCCCACACGCCCAGCAACACCGCGACGAGCGCGACGGCCGGCAGCGCGTGAAGGACGCGGCGCCTCACCGCGCGCTCCCCGATCCCAGCGCGATCAACGCCCGCTCGCGCAATGCCACGACCTCACGATCGGTCCGTGAGCGGGGACGCTCCAGCCCCACCTCCAGTTCCGCGACGACCCGACCCGGGCGCGCCGAGAGCACGGCGACGCGGTCGGCCAGCACGATCGCCTCCTCGACGTCGTGGGTCACGAGCACGACCGTCCGCTGGCCGATCTCCGATCGGTCGCGGCGCAGTGCATCCGCCAGCCATGTGTGCATCTCCGCGCGGGTGATCGCGTCCAGCGCGCCGAAGGGCTCGTCCAGGCACAGCAGCTCCTTGCCCGAGAGCAGCGTGCGCATGAACGCGACCCGCTGGCGCATCCCACCCGAGAGCTCATGCGGATGGGCCTGCTCGAAGCCCGCGAGGCCCAGCTCGGTGAACAGCTCCGCGGCGCGTTCCCGCGCCTGAGAACGTGGTACGCGGGCGATTCGGAGCGCGAGCGCCGCGTTGTCCAGCGCGCAGAGCCACGGCAACAGCAGGTCGCGCTGGGGCATCAGCGCCGCCGGCGCACACTCGATCGAGCCCGCATCACAGGGCTGCAAACCGCAGATCAGCTCCAGCAGCGTCGTCTTGCCACATCCGCTCGGCCCCACCACCGCTAGCAGCTCGTTCGTGTCCGCTTGTAGCGAGATGTCGGCGAGCGCTCGCACGCGCGCGCCGTCGCGGCCCCGGTAGGAGCGGCTGACGGCGCTGACGAGCACAGCCGGCCGGTCTCGCCGGGCACGATCTCGAGTCCGTGGGTGGCCCTCTGTCTGTACTCCGGGACCGGGTGTGAGCCCTGTCTGCACGTTGCTCCCTTCGCGGGCATTACCCCACAGGTTCGACGGGTCGGCGCAGGGTCATCATGTGCTGTGCGCCATCTCAGCCGGCCTCATCCGCCAGCTCCCCTGGGTTCGTCTGCTGAGGCGATGATGCTACTGCGTCATCGCCACACCGGGGCGCGCCAGCGCGCGCACGAAGTCCTCGAGCTGGGCCGTGGTCCAGCACTCGAATGCGGTGCAGTACTGCTCGTAGGCGGCGATCACCGAGTCGCCGTAGTTCCAGTACAGCCGCGGCTCTGGGTTCAGCCAGAACGTGCGACCGGCGCGCGCGGCGATCTGGGCGAAGATGTCCGCGCGCGGGTCGCGCCCGTTGGTGCGCGCGTCGCCGAGCACGATCACGGTCGCGCGCGGGTGCAGGTCGTCCTCGACCTGCACGAGGAACTCCGACCACACGCGCCCGTAGTCGGTGTAGCCGGAGATGTCGGCCACGCCCGCGTCGCCGGAGATGCGCTCGCTGACGGAGCTGAAGTCGCGCTCGTGCTCGAAGATGTCGGTCACCTCGCTGATGCGCTCGATGAACACGAACGAGCGCATGCGACGGAAGCTGTCGTGCAGGGCGTGGAGCACCGAGAGGAAGAACACCGACGCGGAGGTGACGCTGGTGGAGACGTCGCACAACACGTAGATCTCCGGCCGGCGCGGTCGGCGAGGGCGGTACTTGAGGACGACCGGCACGCCGCCGGTCTGCAGCGAGGCGCGCATCGTGCGCCTGACGTCGACGTGCGCGTGGCGACGGTGCCCGCGCGCCTGCAACCCCTGCGTCGCCAGC
>JBAUXH010000093.1:0-1533 GCA_049584155.1 Solirubrobacteraceae bacterium | reverse complement strand
TTCTTCTCGAGTGCGCATCAGAAGCTCGCTAACTTCCCCGAGGTTGAAACCAGGATTTTTGATCTCGAAAAATCCGCCGCCGAACAGGGCTTCGAGCTCGGCTCGTTCGATTTCATCATCGGCACCAACGTGCTTCATGCCGTAACCGATATTCGCGCTGCCCTGCGTAACCTGTATCAACTCCTCGCACCGGGCGGTTCGCTGGTTTTCATGGACGTGGCCACGCCTCAGTTGTGGACGGAAGCCGTTTTCGGCCTGACCAGCGGTTGGTGGCGTTTCAGCGATCGGGATCTGCGCCCGGTGCATCCACTACTTGGACGTTCGCAATGGGAAACGGTGCTTCGTGAAACCGGTTTCAACGAGACCACTTCGTTGCCAGGATTAATGCTGCCGCAAGGCGAGGGCCAGATCGGCATTCTCGCGCGCAAAGCGTGGCAGGCTCCGCCCACCCCCGAGCTCGGGGTGGAAGTTCCTCCGGAAAAATCATTTCTTATTTTTGCCGACCAGGAAGGCATTGGTTCCTCCTTAGCCGAACGCCTGCGCGCGGCCGGTATTCGTTGTCGAATTGTCTTCCGTGGAACCGCGTTCGCAGCGAAAGATACCGATACCTTCGCGCTAAGAGGCGAAGCGCTGGAAGATTGGAACGAACTTTTCGCGGCGTGCGCTGGCGAAGCCGTGCCGGAGCGGATCATCTATCTTTGGAACCTTGACACACAAATCGACGGGAAGGGGACGATCGGAACGGATGCCCTCCTTCACCTCGTCCAGAGTCTGGACAGCACCTGGCCCAGAACCAAACTGCGAATCGACTCGGTCACCCGCGGCGCGGAAGCTGTCGGCCGACACGCCAGCCCGACCCTGGTAGCGCAGGCACCCGCTCTCGGTCTGATGCGAGTCATTCTTAACGAATACCCGAACTATGCGTGTCGCGGGATTGATTTGCCGCCGACGCCGTCCGTGGCTGATGCAAACTTGCTGTGGATGGAACTGTTCCGTGCCGAGTCGGAGCGCGAAGTCGCGTTTCGCGGCGAGGCGCGATATGTTCAGCGACTCGAACGTGGCCGTCCGCGCCATGAACGGACACTTGATCCCGCTGTACCGCTGCGACTCGAATCACGTGAGCGGGGGCAGCTCGATACTCTGAGGTTCGTCCCTTTTACGCAGCCGTCGTGCGGACCGCGCGAAGTAATCATCGACGTTAAGGCGGCGGGCATGAATTTCCGCGACGTCCTGAAGGCTCTCGCGCTTTATCCCGGCGAAGCGTCCGATGCGCGCATCTTTGGAGACGAAGTTTGCGGTATCGTCACCGCCATTGGATCCGATGTTGCGCACGTTGGACCGGGCGATCGCGTCTTCGGTCTGGCCGTGTTCGGGTTGTCGACACAGACGATCGCGCGCGCCGGCGATGTGCGCCGAATTCCTAACGATCTGTCCTTTGAAGAAGCGGCTACGATTCCGGTTGTGTTCATGACCGCCTGGCATGCGCTGAAAAATGTGGCGCGACTACGCAAGGGTGAAACGGCGCTTATACAC
>JBAUXH010000092.1:0-3052 GCA_049584155.1 Solirubrobacteraceae bacterium | reverse complement strand
GGGGATGGGGGTGGCGTGGGCCTCGTCAAGCTCGCGCTCGCCGGCTTGGCCTGCCTTGCGGGCGCGACGGCGATCCTGCTGGCGGCGCCGAAACTGGCGATCCTGGGGATGGTCTTCCTCGTCGCCGCGCTGCTGCTCCTGCTGCCGCTGCCGCTCGTGGCCACGCTCTCGTTCGTGCGCGCGCTGGCGCCGCGGATCATCAGCGCCGTCCCGCACGTCGCCGTGATGGAGCTGCGCGCGGGGCGCACGCGCGCGCTTGCGATCTCCGCGACCGGCGCGATCGCCGTGTTCGGCAGCGTCGCCATCCAGGCCGCGCACGGCGATCTCCTGCACGGCCTGGAAAACGCCGCGCACGACATGAACGCCTTCACCGACGTCTGGGTCTCCCCGGCCGGCTCCTACAACCTGCTGCAGACCGCCCCGTTCACTCCGAGCGATCAGGCAAAGCTTGCGCGTCTGCCGGGCGTGCGCGCGGTACGCCTGTATCGCGGTGGGCTACTCGACTGGCGCGACCGGCGCACGTGGGTGATCGCTCCGCCGCGAGAATCCTCGCCGCTGCTGCCTGCCAGTCAGATCGTCGAAGGGGACGTGCGCCAGGCCACCGCCCGGGTGCGCGCCGGGGGCTGGGCAGTGCTCACGCAGGCGATCGCCGAAGAACACCACCTGCACATCGGTTCCACCTTCACGCTGCCCACACCCCATCCGACACCGATGCGCCTCGCTGCGCTTTCTACGAACATCGGCTGGGCGCCGGGTGCGATCGTGATGAACGCGAGCGACTTCGCCCGCGCCTGGGGTAGTCAGGACGCGAGCGCCTACAACGTTCTGCTCAATCCGGGCTTCTCACCCGCGCGGGCGCGCCAGGAGATCGAACGCGCGCTCGGCCCGCGCACCGGCCTCGCGGTCGAAACCGCTCAGCAGCACGCCGCGCGCCAGGACGCGCTCAGCCGTCAGGGGCTTACCCGCCTGACGCAGATCGCCACGCTGATCCTGATCGTCGCGATCCTCGCGATGGCCGCGGCGATGGCGAACATGGTCTGGCAGCGCCGCCCGCGCCTGGCCAAGCTCAAGCTGGAGGGCTTCCCTGTGGGCGAGCTGTGGCGCACGATCATCCTTGAGAGCGTCCTACTCGTCGGCGTCGGCTGCGCTACCGGCGCCGCCTTCGGCCTCTACGGCCAGCAGCTGCTCGACCGCGCCCTCGCGAACGTGATCGGCTTCCCCGTCGTCTATTCCTTCGGCGGACTCGTCGCGCTCACGAGCCTCGCGATCGTCACCGTCGCCTCGGTCGTGATTGTCGCGCTGCCGGGGTACCTCGCCACGGGCGTGCCCCCGGCGGTCGCGCTGCAAGACTGATACGCCCGGAGAGGATGCGATCAATCGCCGCTTACATCTATCGCCGGTCACAGACCGGCCGACCACTCATTTAAAGATCAGTTTCGCAACTGACCAATCTCCGGCAAGCCCACAAACAGAGTAATTCCACGCGAGTTCGTGGCGTAGCTGGGATACCTCGCGCTACTTGTGTCGCCTGCGCGCCCGCGGCGGGCAGGGCACTGTCGTGGCGGCGCTCGCCGTCGAGCCGTCCTGGAACACGAATGACGCGGCGAACGGGAACCCACCGCGGGGGCAGCGTTCCGGCACGCCGATCCCGATCGGGTGAAACGGGCGCAGCCTGCCGTGGACGTGGTGGTAGTACGTCAGCCCGCCCGGGCCGATCGTGGCGTTGACGTCGACGATCGAGACGTCCGGCCCGTTCGGGACGCTCGGGATCAGCGGCACGCTCGTCGCCAGTTGCGAGCCAAACACACCCGTGTCGGAGAGCACTTCGCCGCTGAATACCAGCTGGGCTGAGACCGGGAACTGTCCGTTGGCGTAAAACAGCACGACCATGTTGCCGGTGCTCGACGGCGGTCCTGAGACGGCCTGGATTTCGGGGAGCTCGTGGCCCGAACCGGTGCCGAACGGGACTTCCACGAGCGCGCCACCTGAGCCGAGGCGGGAGTTGGGCGGGCAGCCCTTCAGGCCGTCGGTCTGCAGGGCCGCCGGTCGGCAGGTCGACAGGCCGAGGGTCGTGTGGGTGTAGTCCATGTCCGCGGGCATGTGCAGCACGACGCTCGTCAGCGGCGGCGGCGCCAGCCCGGTGGCGGTCTGCAAGTGAAAGCCGAACGCGATCGTCGTGCTCGCCTCCAGACGATCGGGTGTGAACGAGGCGTGGAGCGTCGCCTGCTCGGCCACCGGCGCTGCGGCGGCGCTCGCACCTAGCGGACCGGCGAAGGCAGGCAGGGTCGCGACGGCCGCCGTGGAGAGGGCTGCGAGAACCCTACGCATCGTCCTAGTCCTCGCTGCTCGCCGGCCGTCAGTAGGTCAGCGGGCCGCTGACGTGCACGGTCGTGGCATCGTTGGAGCGCTGGATCGTGCCGCTGAAGCTCAACGCCGAGGCGTGGGCGTGGGCGTAGGCGCCGGTTCCGCGCGAGATCGACAGCGTGCCGGAGAACGTCGCGTGCCCCCCGCTTGAGTGGTAGCTCGCCGTGCTCATCCCGGTCAGCGAGCCGGTGTGCGGGTAGATGCTGACTTCCGCGCTCACACGGCTCGGAGAGGTGACGTTCAGGTGGATGTAGATCGTGCCTCTGATCGTCCCCGACGCAGTGCCCTGGAGGTTGAGATGGGTGGTGCGGTGGCTGGTCAGATGCAGCGTCCCGCTGTCGTTCAAGGTGATCGTGCGCGTGGCGTGGGCGGTGGCGCCGGACGCGCCTCCCGCAGTGAGCGCCAGCGCGCACGCGCCCGCCACCAGTAGGCCGGAACCGCCGGCGAGCCTACGATGAGTGCCACTTCTCAGAACGATCACGTCAAACCCTCTCCCGTTGGATACACCACAATTCTAGCCCCGGCGAGACTGTACCGACACCCTAGGCTTCGCGTCAAGCGTGTGTGTATGAATCGTCCAGGGCCTATATAAACAGCGACCGCGGCGGTGAGTTGCGCTTGCCCAGGCTCACGAGCGGTCATAGCCGGCGGCCGAGCGCGCCCGCAGCGCCGCCTCCAGGCGCCCGAG
>JBAUXH010000091.1:0-2278 GCA_049584155.1 Solirubrobacteraceae bacterium | reverse complement strand
GGCCCACAGCTCGCGCGCGGCATACGCGGCGGGTGCGTGCGCGCCGCGTTCGCCGCCGCTTGATCCGCGGTTGAAGGAGAGGCCCGAGAGCGTGCCTTCCAGGAACGGGTCGGGCGCATAGTTGCTGGAGGGCTCGCCGCGCAGCGAGTCCAGGTAGGACTCATCGCCCAGTACCCGGCCGGTGATGCGATGGATGCCATCGCTGCGCACCAGCTGAGCGGCCAGCGTGGAGACCGACGCGCCGACGCCGCCATAGTGGGCGCGGATGAAGGCGCTCGATCCGAACGTCGGGTCCCCGCCACCGCGCAGGTAGATGTCGCCTTCCCACACGCCCCCGGGCGCGAGCCGGCCGACCCCGTAGACGGTCGTGCTGAGTCGCGCCGATGGCCCCATGCGCGCGAGCAGGGCGGTGGCGGTATAGACCTTCTCCACCGAGGCCGGCGGGCGTTGCGTCGTGGCGCGCTCGGAGAAGAGGGCCTGATGGGCCGTGAGGTCGTATACGTACGCGCCATCCGCGGGTCCCGCCAGTGCGAGCTGGTGGGTGAGATCGGCCTGCAGCCCGGCGAGGTCGACGGTGCTCGCGCCGGCCGCGGCGGGCAGCGCGACCGTGGCCGACAGCAGTCCGCAGAGCAGGATCAGGGTGTGGGCAATCCGGTTCCGGGTCACGCGGGGCATATGATGTTGGGTGGTATGGGACGTGTTGTCAAGCTGGAACCGACGACGGCGCGAAATGGCTCCGCGGCTCACGCCCGGGGCAAGGAGTCCGCTCGGGCGGCGATCGGCACGGCCTCCGGGCGGCGCAAACGTCGGCGCAGGCGCAGCGACAAGACCGCGCTCGTGCTCGGCGGCGGCGGGTTCACCGGGGGCGTGTATGAGATCGGCGCGCTGCGCGCGCTGGACCTGCTGGCGACGAACAGCACGGTGAACCAGTTCGACATCTATGTCGGCACCTCCGCCGGCTCGTTCATCGCGGCGCTGTGCGCGAACGGTGTGACCCCCGAGGAGATGATGCGGGTCGTCACCCACCAGACGCCCTCGCCGTTCGAGGACGTCGATCTCGGCGATCTGCTGCGCCCCAACCTGACCGAGCTCGCGCGCAAGGGCGCGATGCTGCCGTGGCGCGCGCTGGGGTTGGCGCGCGACGTCGTGCGCCAGCGCGGGCAGGTGTCGCTGATGGACGTGCTGCTGGGCTTCGCCGAGGGTCTGCCCTCGGGCGCCTACACGGGCGCGGGGATCGAGGAGTACCTGCACAAGGTGCTCTCAGAGCCCGGGCGCACCGATGACTTCAACGAGCTACACCGCGAGCTGTACCTGACGGCGACCGACCTCGATACGTGCGAGCGGGTGGTGTTCGGGCGCGACGACGGCTTAGGGGACGTGCCGATCTCGACCGCCGTGCGCGCCTCGGGGGCGCTGCCGATGGTCTATGCGCCGGTCGCCGTGGGTGAGCGCGAGCTGGTCGACGGCGGGCTGGTGTCGACGACGAACCTCGACATCGCCGTCGAAGCCGGCGCGAAGCTCGTTGTCGTGATCAACCCGATCGTGCCCTTCGTGAACGACTTCTCCGAGACCGTCCGCACACTCGGAGGGGTGCGCGCGAAGCGCGTCTCGGACATGGGCTTCCCGCAGATCGGCTATCAGGCGTTCAAGCTGCTCGCCCACCAGCGCCTGCACGAGCTGGCCGAGCGCTGGGAGGAGCGCTATCCGGGCGTGGACATCGTGCTGATCGAGCCCGAGCCGGCGGACAAGCTGATGTTCCAGACCTCCATCATGAGCTTCGCCTCGCGCGTGGAGATCGGCAAGCACGGCTTCGAGTCGGTCACGCAGCATCTCGCGGGCGAATACGAGCACTACCGCGAGGTCGCCGAGCGCCACGGTCTGGAGATCTCCGGCGAGCGCCTGCGCGCGGTGGTGGAGCACTTCGACGACGTCGAGCCCCACGAGGCGAGCGCCTGGCGGAAGATCCTCGAGGGCACCACCGGAGCGCTGTTGCGCCAGTCCGGGCTCGCGGGCTAGGGCAGGACGGCAGGGCCGCATGCGGCCCTGCCCGGTACCGCACATGTGCGGTCCCGCCGATGGGCGCATGCGCCCATCGGATGACGAGCCGCATGCGGCTCGTCACGGAGTCGTACATGTACGACTCCGCTGAGCGGTGCATGCACCGCTCAGAACGCCTACAGCGACTTGTCGAGCGCGTCGAGCAGGCGCCCGCTCGCGCGGGAGTCGCGCAGGGCGATGCGCACGTGCTGGGGCTCGCCCAGGGCGGCGCCACCGGCGA
>JBAUXH010000090.1:0-1751 GCA_049584155.1 Solirubrobacteraceae bacterium | reverse complement strand
CTGATCGTGCTAGTGGCGTGCAGCCTGCTGTTCGTCGTGATCGCCGCTGACCGCCCGAGCCTATTCGTGGCGACCTCGCACGCGGGCTTCTTCCCGGGCTGGATGGCCGGCCCGCTGGGCGGGCTGTGGCCGGGGCTGACGCGCAACACGACCGCGCTCAGGTTTGTGTTCACGGGCGCGATGGCGGCGATGTACGTGAGCTACATGCTCGCGCTTGCGTATGTCCCGAGTATCACCGAGGGCCTGCGCGCGCGCTGGGCGATCGCCGCGATCGTGGGCGTGCACGCGATCTTCTTCCTGGCGCCGCCGATGTCGCTGACGGACATTTTTAACTACGTCAACTACGGACGTATGGAGGTCGTGCACCACCTCAACCCATACACGACCTATCCGATCCTCGAGCCCCACGGCGACCCGAGCTACGCGCTCAGCAACTGGCATCAGCTGCTGAGCCCCTATGGCCCGCTGTTCACGCTGTTGACGTTTGCGCTCGTGCCGCTCGGTGTGGCGGCTTCGTTCTGGGCGATTAAGGCCGTGCTGATGGTCGCGAGCCTGGGGACGATCCTGCTCGTGTGGCGCTGCGCCGAGCTGTTGAAGCTCGATCCGGTCAGGGCGATCGTGCTGGTGGGGCTGAACCCGATCGTGCTCGTGTGGGGGCTGGGCGGGGATCACAACGACTTTCTGATCGTGTTCGCGATCGTGCTCGGCTTCTACCTGCTGCTGCGCGCGCGCGCAGCCGGAGCATCCGGGTCGCTCGCGGGGCCTGGTGGGGAAGCTCCGCCACAGCAGACGCCCGCCACGATGACGCTCGAGGGTTCCGGTGCGCAGGCTCCGCCGGAGACATCTCGCGCCACGATGACGCTCGAGGGTTCCGATGCGCAGGCTCCGCCGGAGACACCTCGCGCCACGATGACGCTCGCAGGACGGATTGGCGGCTGGCTGTGGCCGCTGTCGGCGAGCGAGATGGGGGCGGGCGCGGCCTTCATCGCGGCGACCGCGCTGAAGGCGTCGGGGGGAGTGTTGATCCCGATCGTGCTCGCGGGGCTGGTGCGGGCGCCCAGACGCTTCGTGCAGGTCCTGCTGGGGATGATTCTCGCTGGCGTGGTCGTGGGCGGCGCGAGCCTGATCGCGTTCGGGTTGCACATCCCCGATCTGAGTACGCAGAGCAAGGTGGTGACGAGCATCAGCGTGCCCAATCTGCTCGGTCTGGCACTCGGCAGCGGCGGTGAGACCGAAACGCTGCACAGCCTGCTCAGCGTCGTGCTCGCGCTGTCGATCCTGGCGTGCTGCGCGATGGCGTGGCGTCGGCGCGAATCGATCACCGCGTCGGGTTGGGCGACGGTGGCGCTGCTGGTGACGCTCGGATGGGTGCTGCCGTGGTACATCCTGTGGCTGCTGCCGCTGGCGGCGCTGTCACGCTCGCGTCGGTTGCGCACGACCGCGCTCGTGCTCGGGGCGTATCTGATTGTCGCCTGGTCGCCTGCCTCGGGACTATTGTGGAATGCGATCGGGTTCGCGCCCTCGAAGACACCGCTCGGGCGGTTGCACCAGCGCTACGTCAAGGAGCTGCTGAACTAGCGCTAGCGCTCCTCACGCTGGCGTGCACGGCCCGAGCACCTGGACCCGCCGCGCCGCTGATGAGGTTCTTGGCCGCGGGTCTATCCGTCCTCGGGTGGGCGGCGCTCGCGCTTGCGCTCGGACCCGCGGCGCTTGGCTGCCAGACGGCGCTCGCGCGAGGCCGCGGTCGGACG
>JBAUXH010000089.1:0-12814 GCA_049584155.1 Solirubrobacteraceae bacterium | reverse complement strand
GCATAGGCCGCGCCCTTTTGCTACGCGAAATAGATCCGACTGTCAAATAAGACCCTGGCCTTTGACGGTGTCCCGCTCGCTGGTCAGCTCGGCGACCGTGGCGTCGATCTTGGAGCGGGAGAAGTCATCGATCTCCAGCCCTTGGACGATCGTGTACTCACCGTTGGCACACGTGCAGGGGAAGCCACTGATCAATCCCTCGGGAACTCCGTAGGAGCCATCGGAGGGCACGCCCATCGATACCCAGCCTCCGTCGGTGCCGGAGACCCAGTCGCGGACGTGATCGATCGCGGCGCTCGCCGCCGACGCGGCCGAGGAGGCGCCACGCGCCTCGATGATGGCGGCTCCGCGTTTACCGACGTTAGGCAGGAAGTCCTCTTCGATCCATGCCTGATCATCGACGGCCGCGGCGGCCTGCTGCCCGTTGACCTGCGCATGGAAGAGGTCTGGGTACATCGTCGGCGAGTGATTGCCCCACACGCCCATATCCGTGACGGCGGAGACCGGAACGGCGAGCTTGGCCGCGAGCTGGGCGACCGCGCGGTTGTGGTCCAGGCGCAACATCGCGGTGAAGCGCTCGCGCGGGACGTCGGGAGCATTGTTCATCGCGATCAGGCAGTTCGTGTTAGCCGGATTGCCGACGACGAGCACTTTCAAGTCAGCACCCGCGTGCTCGTTGAGCGCGCGACCTTGGACGGTGAAGATCTTGCCGTTCTCACTGAGCAGCTCGGCGCGCTCCATGCCCTTCGTGCGCGGGCGCGAACCGACGAGCAGCGCGATGTCGACGCCGTCGAACGCGTCGTCGGGGTTGTCGTGCAGGTCGAGCCCGGAGAGCAGGGGAAACGCACAGTCGACGATCTCCATCGCCACGCCCTCCAGGGCACCCATTGCGGGCGGTATCTCCAGCAGGCGCAAATCGACGGGCTGGTCGGGCCCGAGCAGCTGCCCGGAGGCGATGCGAAATACGAGGCTGTAACCGATCTGGCCGGCGGCGCCAGTGACGGTGACTTTGACTGGATTGCTCAAGTTGGATCAGCTCCTTGGTGGGGTCGGTTCGGGTTCGATTGCGCCAAGTTCAGGCGGTCATTGCTAGTTGCAGGTTGTCCTCGATTGAGGCGAGAAACTCCTGTGTGCTCTGCCACTCCTGATCGGGACCGACAAGCAGCGCGAGGTCCTTGGTCATACGACCGGATTCGACGGTCTGCACACATACACGCTCGAGTGTCTGCGCGAACTCGCTGACGGCGGGTGTGTCATCCATCCGCCCCCGCGCCTGCAGGCCGCGCGTCCAGGCGAAGATCGAGGCGATCGGGTTGGTGGAGGTGGGCTTGCCCTGTTGGTGGGAGCGGTAGTGGCGCGTGACGGTGCCGTGCGCGGCCTCGGCCTCGACGGTGGAGCCATCGGCGCTCATCAGCACGCTTGTCATCAGGCCGAGCGAGCCGAACCCCTGCGCGACCGTGTCGGACTGGACGTCGCCGTCATAGTTCTTGCAGGCCCACACGTAACCGCCCTCCCACTTCAATGCGGCGGCGACCATGTCGTCGATCAGTCGGTGTTCGTAGGTGAGTCCGGCGGCCTCGAACTCGCCCCGGAACTCTGCCTCGTACACCTCGGCGAACAGATCCTTGAAGCGCCCGTCGTAGCGCTTGAGGATGGTGTTCTTCGTCGAGAGATACACGGGCAGGCCGTGATCGAGGCCATAACGCATCGACGCGCGCGCGAAGTCGCGGATGGAGGAGTCGAGGTTGTACATCGCCATCGCGATGCCCGGTCCGGGGAAGTCGTACACGTCGAGCTCGATCGGTTCGCTGCCGTTGGTGGGCGCGAACGTAAGCATCAGCTTGCCCTCGCCGGGCACGACGAGATCGGTCGCTCGGTACTGGTCGCCGAACGCGTGACGGCCGATCACGATCGGCTTGGTCCAGCCGGGCACTAGCCGCGGGATGTTGGAGATAACGATCGGCTCACGGAAGATGACCCCGCCGAGAATGTTGCGGATCGTGCCGTTGGGCGAGCGGTACATCTCGTGCAGCCCGAACTCCTCGACGCGGGCCTCGTCGGGGGTGATCGTGGCGCACTTGACGCCGACCCCGTGTTGCTTGATCGCTTCGGCGGCTTCCACGGTGATCCGATCGCGGGTCGCGTCGCGGGACTCGATCGCGAGGTCGAAGTACTCGAGCTCGATGTCGAGATAGGGAAGGATCAGCTGCTCCTTGATGAACGACCAGATGATCCGCGTCATCTCGTCGCCGTCGAGCTCGACTAGGGGGTTGTGCACCTTGATTTTGGCCATGGATCGGGTCCTTGCGGGGATGGAGGGTTCGCCGGGCCGGCGATGCTATCTCGCGGGGGGATTTGGTGGGTGAGCCAGAGCGTGTTCCTGCGTCGGCTTGCGGTCGGCGCCGCTCACCACAGCTGTCGGCATCGCGGCAGCGGACGGGGGCGGCGGCAGACCCGCGATGAGATAGTGACATCTGCTTCACTGTCATCCATGGCCAGCACACCGGCGACACAGGCAGTGACGGGAGAGGGCAGCGCACCCTGGCGCACGCACGATGTGTTCAACCAGGCCCCCCCACTGGAGGGACGGGATGTGTTCTCCGATAACACGCCCCTGCTCGAGGCCACCGAGCGCGAGGGCGCGACGTGGGTGCTGGAGCGCGCGAGCGAGTTGGGCAGGCTGATCGGCGGCGAGCCCCAGCAGGTGTGGGGGCGTCAGGCCAACGAGAACAAGCCGGTTCTGCATACGCACGACCGCTACGGCCATCGCATCGACGAGGTCGAGTTTCATCCGGCGTGGCACCAGCTGATGAGGATGGGGGTTGAGCACGAGCTGCATGCGCTGCCGTGGCGTGAGCAGGAAAAGCCCGCTCCGCACGTGGCGCGCGCGGCGATGTACATGACGGCGATGCAGGCCGAGGCAGGGTATGCGTGCCCGATCACGATGACGTTCGCGGTCGTGCCCGCGCTGCGGACCCAGCCGGAGCTGGCGGCCGAGTGGGAGCCACTGGTGACCGCGACCACATATGACCCGCGGTCGATCCCGGCGGCGGAGAAGGGCAGTGCGATCGCGGGCATGGCGATGACCGAGAAGCAGGGCGGCTCGGATGTGCGCGCGAACACGACCGTCGCCCGTCCGTTGAACGGGGGCGGCGGTGCAGCGGAGTATGAGCTCACGGGTCACAAGTGGTTCTGCTCGGCGCCGATGTCCGACCTGTTCCTCGTGCTGGCCCAGGCGCAATCGCCGGGCGGCGAGGATGAGGGGCTGTCGTGCTTTTTGATGCCGCGTGTACTGACCGATGGCACGCGCAACGCGATGCATATCCAAAGACTGAAGGACAAGCTCGGCAATCACTCGAACGCTTCCTCGGAGATCGAGTTGCACGGGGCATGGGCGCGGATGGTCGGCGAGCCCGGGCGAGGCGTGCCGACGATCATCGAGATGGTCGGCCACACCCGCTTGGATTGCGTGATCGGTGCAGCCGCGGGAATGCGTACAGCCGTGGTCAACGCCACCCATCACGCCGCGTACCGCCACGCGTTCGGCAAGCTGTTGATCGACCAGCCGCTGATGCGCAATGTGCTCGCGGATCTGTGCCTGGAGGCGGAGGCATCGACGGCGCTCGCGATGCGCCTCGCGCGGGCATATGACGAAGCGGCAGCCGATGCAGAGGCCGGCGAAGACGACAGCGACGCGCAGCTGTTCAAGCGTCTGGCAACTGCCGTCGGCAAGTACTGGGCCTGCAAGCGGGTGCCCAACCACGCGTTCGAGGCGATGGAGTGTCTCGGCGGTAGCGGGTATGTCGAGGAGTCGGGCATGCCGCGGCTGTACCGCGAGGCGCCGTTGGCCTCCATCTGGGAGGGCTCGGGCAACGTGATCAGCCTGGACGTGCTGCGCGCGTTGGTGCGCACACCCCGCTCACTGGAGGTATTCCTGCACGAGGTCAAGCAGGCGCAGGGCGCCGATGAACGGCTGGACGCGCGGGTCCGAGACCTGGAGTCTCAGTTCGCGGACCCCGTGACGTTGGAGTCGCGCGCACGGCGGGTAGTGGAGTCGATGGCGCTGTGCCTACAAGGTTCGCTGCTCGTGCTCCACGCGCCGCATGCGGTTGCGGACGCGTTCTGCGCCGCGCGGTTGGCCGGGGATGGCGGGCTGGAGTACGGAACACTGCCGGCCGACACTGACTTCGAGGCGATCATCGCCCGGGCTCGCCCGCAGTTGTAGGGGCTGCGCAACCGGCGCCGCAGCCACGGCGCCTACCATGGAGTGATGGCGCCGCGCACAAATTTCCAGCTGGCCCGCGTATTCGGCATCAGGATCGGTGTCGGCGTGAGCTGGTTCGTGGTGCTCTTCTTGTTCGTGATTCTGACGACGCCCTACTTTCATGAAGTGCTCGGCGGGGCGAATACGACCGCTTACCTGGTGTCGGTCGCGGTCGTGCTGTCGTTCTTTGTGTCTGTGATCCTGCACGAGCTCGGGCATGCGGTCGTCGCGCGACGCAACGGTCTGTCGGTTGCCGGCATCGACTTGTGGGCGTTCGGGGGGCTGACGCGCATGCGTGAGATGGCGAGCACGCCGGGAGTACAGTTCCGCGTGGCGATCGCCGGTCCGCTAGTGACGCTCGCGGTGATCGTCGCCTGCGCGATCGCCGCTGGCCTGGCCGCGCCGGGCGGACACTTCGCCGAAGTGGCGACGGGCAGCGGTCATGTGCGAGCGACGCCGGCGCTGGTGTGGCTGAGCTGGCTGGCGACCGTCAACGTGCTCGTGCTGCTGTTCAACCTGATCCCCGCATTTCCGCTCGACGGCGGTCAGATCGCCCAGGCGCTGATCTGGTGGCGCACGGGCGACCGCAACCGCGCGACCCGCTGGACGGGGCGCGCCGGTCAGGGGTTCGCGCTTGCGTTTGGCGCCCTCGGCTTGGCAGGGCTCGCGAACGGAGACTCGTTCGGCGTGTTCACGATGGTGTTGGCGTTCATCCTGTATCAAGCTGCGAGCGGCGCGGTTGCGCAGGGAGCGTTCGGACAGCGCATCGCGGGTGTGACGGTGGCCGACATCATGGACCGCGAGCCGGTGACGATCCCGGCCGAGCTGAGCCTGCTCGACGCCCAAGAGCAGTTCTTCCTGCGCTACCGCTGGCCGTGGTTCGCGGTGGTGGACCCGGCGCGCCACTTCCTCGGAGTGGTACGCGAGCAGCGCGTGGACGAGGAGATCGCGGCGGGCCGCCCGGCGCTGCCGGTAGTGGAAGTGCTGGAGGAGAATATGTCGGTACGGATCGCCGAGGATCAGCCGGTGGAATCGCTGCTGCGCAGCGAGGGACTGGGACACCTGGGCGCGATGGTGGCCGTCGACGAGCAGGGCGTGCTGCAGGGCGTCGTGACAGTGTCACAGCTGCGCAAAGCGCTGCGTCCGGCCGCGACGGGGTGAGGGATGCGATGACGGGGACACGCTGTCGCGGGGCGTTGCCGTTATAGAGTCCCGGGCCGGGGCGCATTGGGCGCCCACGTCCTCCGAATCGACCGCAGGGAGCCATGCCAGCACACGACGTATTGATCATCGGCGCCGGCCTCGCAGGCCAGCGCGCGGCGCTGGCCGCGGCGCAGGAGGGCGCGAGCGTGGCGATCGTGAGCAAGGTCCATCCGGTGCGCTCGCACTCGGTGGCGGCCGCAGGCGGCATCAACGCCGCGATCGCCGTAGCCGACGATTGGCGCTCGCACGCTTATGACACGGTCAAGGGCTCTGACTTCCTGGGCGATCAGGACGCGATCGAGATCATGTGCTCGGAGGCCCCGCACGAGGTCATGCACCTCGAGCACATCGGCGTGACCTTCCACCGCAACGAGCGCGGCGAGCTCGACCTGCGCGCGTTCGGGGGGGCCTCGATGAAGCGCACCGCGTATGTGGCGGACATCACCGGCCAGGCGATCCTGCACGTGCTCTACGAGCAGCTGATGAAGCACCACGAGACGGTCGATCGCTACGAGGAGTGGTTCGTGACCTCGCTCGTGCAGGACGAGCAGGGCGCCTGCTGCGGCGTAGTCGCACGCGACGTGCGCAGCGGGCGCATGGAGACGTTCCACGCCAAGAACACGATCCTGGCCTGCGGCGGCGCGGGGCAGGTGTACAGCCCGACGACCAACGCACTGATCGTGACCGGCGACGGGATCGCCCAGGCTTACCGGATCGGCGCGCCGCTGATGGACATGGAGATGGTCCAGTACCACCCGACGACGCTCGTCGAGAACGGCCTCTTGATCACCGAGGGGGCGCGCGGCGAGGGAGCGGTGCTGCTGAACTCAGAGGGCGAGCGGTTCATGGAGAAATATGCGCCGAACAAGATGGAGCTGGCCTCGCGCGACGTGGTCTCGCGCGCCGAGCAGACGGAGATCCTCGAGGGCCGCGGCGTCGGCGCCGACGGCTCGGGCATTTGGCTTGACATCACGAAGGTCCCGCGCAAGCGCACGCTGGAGGCGTTGCGCGAGATCGTGAACATTGGCAAAGACTTCGCCGGGGTGGACATCACGCGCGAACCGATCATGATCCGCCCGGGGCAGCACTACATCATGGGCGGTGTCAAGACCGACGCCGACGGCGCCACCTCGATCGAGGGGCTGTACGCCGCGGGCGAGGTCGCGTGCGTCTCGGTGCATGGAGGCAATCGCCTGGGGGCCAACTCGCTGTTGGACACGCTCATCTTCGGGCGCCGCGCGGGCGAGCACGCGGCCAGGCGCGCGCAGACGATCCCGATGCCCGCGGCGACGGATGCGCGCCTGCGCGAGGACGTCGCCGAGATCGACGCGATCCTCGCGCGCGAACGGGGCAGCGGGCGCAGGGTGTCGGAGATCAAGGCCGAGCTCGGCGCCACGATGAACCAGCACGTCGCGGTCTATCGCGACGAGGCGGGCCTGCAGCAGGCGCACGAGATCGTGACGCGACTGAAAGAGGAGTCCGAGAGCGCGTACGTGGACGATCGCGGGACGGTCTTTAACCAGGATGTACTCGGCGCACTGGAGCTCGGCTACATGCTCGACTGCGCCGAGGCGACAGTCCTGGGCGCAATCGAGCGCAAGGAGTCCCGCGGCGCGCAGTTCCGCACCGACTACCCGGAGCGCAACGACGAGGAGTGGCTCAAGCACATCGATATCTCATTGAACGGGGATGGCCCGCAGGTGAGCTACTCGCCGGTCACGATCACCCAGTGGCAGCCCGAGGAGAGGAAGTACTAGTCATGGCCGAAACGCATAAGCCCCCGGAGACGTTCAAGCTGCGGATGCGCCGCTACGACCCCGAGTCGGGCGAGGCGCCCTACTGGGACGAGCACACGGTCGAGCTGGAGCCCCATCGCTCGGTGCTGGAGGGGATCTTGCAGGCGAAGGCCAAGCACGACGGCTCAATCGGGATTCGCTGCTCCTGCCGCGCCGCCATCTGCGGTTCGTGTGGGGTGCGCATCAACGGCGAACCGGGGCTGGCCTGCCACACACATCTCGACCATGCCCGCGAGAGCGCGAAGGACGGCGTGATCGAGATCGAGCCGATGGGCAACATGCCCGTGATCAAGGACCTGATCGTGGACATGGACGCGGTTCACTGGAAGAAGGTGCAGCGCGTGACACCGTGGCTGATCGCCAAGCAGCCGGTGCCCGAGCGCGAGTACATCGTCCCGAAAGACTCGATGGTCGACATCACCCAGTCGATGGCCTGCATCCAGTGCGGAGCGTGCGTATCGGACTGCCTGGCGATGGAGGTCGACCCAGGCTTCATCGGACCGGCGGCGCTCGCGAAGGCCTACCGCTTCGTCGGCGATCCGCGCGACGATCAGCAGGACATCCGCCTGAAGGACCTGGCCGAAGATCCGCAGGGGATCTACGACTGCACGCACTGCTTCAAGTGCGTGGAGGCCTGCCCGAAGGGCGTCAACCCGATGGGTCAGATCATGCGTCTGCGCCGGATCGCGGGCTCAGACCAGCACATCGTCGATAGCAACAACGGTCATCGTCACGAGCAGGCGTTCACCAGCTTGGTGCGAGACTACGGTCTGAATCACGAGGCCGAGCTGCTGTCCCGCTCCTACGGCGGAGACTCGTGGTTTGGCAAGTTCCATCCGGCCGCGGGAAAAGAGCTGCTGAGCTCACTGCCGACGGTCATCAAGGGCATGTTGCGTGGCAAGATGAGCCCCAAGCTGGCGATCTTCGGCCACAAGATCCCAAAGCAAGATCTGAACGCGGTGAAGGCGATCTACGACAAGGTCGAGAGCAACCCCGAGCGTTACGAGCTGAACCTGTACGTGAGCGGCGAGGACGAAGACGACGACACGCCGGCCGCCGTCGGTGCAAGCGACGCCTCTTCCGTGGCGCCTGAGGCGAGCGCATGACTGTGTACGCCCGGCCGACCCAAGGACCCGAAGGGAGCACCAGATGAAGGTCGCCTACTGGCCCGGCTGCGTCAGCCGCGGCTTCACCCCCGAGTTGCATGGCTCGATGGCGAAGGTGGCACCGCTGCTCGACATCGAGCTGGTGCAGCTGGACCGCGCCAACTGCTGCGGAGCCGGGGTGATCGCCGAGCACAACCAGGAGCTGGCGGACACGCTCAACGCGCGCACGTTCGCGCTCGCCCAGCAGGTGGATGGCGCGGAGCTGATGATGAACATCTGCTCGACCTGCCAGGGCGCGCAGGGTGAGTGCCAGGAGCGCTTGGACGCCAACGCCGAATATCGGGCGCATGTCAACGAGACGCTCGCCGGTGAGGGACTGACGTACGAGAAGGGCCTGACGAACAAGAACTTCCTGTGGTTGCTCGTGGAGGAGATCGGCCTGCAGGAGCTGCGCGCGAAAGTGCGCCGTCCGTTGACGAACCTGAAAGTGGGTCCCTTCTACGGCTGCTACATCGTGCGCCCCCGCGCGCGCCTGGGCATCGACAAAGAGCATCCCCGCGACCACTACCTGGAGCAGATCATCGAGGCGCTCGGCGGCACCGTGATCGAGTACGCGGGCATGCGCAAGTGCTGCGGCTTTCCGATCGTGACGATGAACAAGCAGGCCTCGCTCACGCAGGCCGGACGCCATCTGGGCGACGCGGTGGACGCGCAGGCCGACTGCCTAGTGACGCCCTGTCCGCTGTGCCATCTGAACCTCGATCTGCAGCAGCCGACCGCGGAAAGCGCGGTCGGGCGCGAGCTGAACATGCCCGTGCTGCACCTCCCCCAGCTGGTCGGGCTCGCGCTCGGCTTGGAGCCGAAGGAACTGGGGTTGCAGCGCCATGTGGTCAGGCCCACGTCGGTGATCGACTGGTCGACCTCGGTCGTGGGCGCGGCAGCCGGCTCCTCGGCAGGCTGGTAGCCAGCCACGCGCGCCCGTGGGGCGTGGGGCGTGGGGCGCGACGGATAGGGTGCGGCAGGTGAAGATCCTGACGCAGTTGACCGGAAGGGGGTCAGGCCCCCCTCCCGACCACCCCCCAACACATTCACGACACCCGTGAAGATCCTAACCGTGGTGGGCAACCGCCCGCAATTCATCAAGGCCGCGGCCGTATCCGGGGTACTACGTGAGCGCCACGAGGAGATCCTCGTACACACCGGCCAGCACTACGACGATTCGCTCTCGCGCGTGTTCTTCGCGGAGCTCGGTCTGGCAGAGCCTGACCGTGAGCTGGGGATCGGCGGCGGCTCGAACACCGAACAGACGGCGCGCATGCTCACCGCGCTGGAGCCATTGTTGGGGGAACAGTCCCCCGACGCGGTGCTCGTGTACGGCGACACCAACTCGACGCTCGCGGGCGGCCTGGCCGCGGCTCAGGCTCAGATCCCGGTCGTGCACGTCGAGGCGGGCATGCGCTCGTTTGATCGCCGCATGCCCGAGGAGCTCAACCGCGTGCTGACCGACCATCTCTCGACCCTCCTGCTGTGCCCCTCCGATACGGCCGCGGCGAACCTCAAGGCGGAGTCGGTTCTCGGTCGCGTCGAGGTCGTCGGTGACGTGATGGTCGACGTCGCGATGCGCCGCCAGCCCTCGGCCCGCGCAGACATGCACACCCTCACCAAGCATGGCGTCCACAGCGGCGAGTACCTGCTGCTGACGGCCCATCGCGCGGGCAACGTGGACGACCCCGAACGCCTACGCATGCTCCTCGACCTCGTCGCGGCACTGCCGGGACCTGTCGTGTTCCCGCTGCATCCCCGCACGCGCGCGCGGCTGCTCGACGCCGGAATCACCGAGCAGCTGGAGCGAATCGACGGCCTGCGCCTGACCGAGCCCCTCGGCTATGTCGAGTTCAGCGCGCTGCTGTGTCAGGCGCGCGCAGTGCTGTCCGACTCCGGAGGCGTCCAGAAGGAGGCGTACCTTGCCGGGGTGCCCTGCATCACCCTACGCGCTAATACGGAGTGGGTCGAGACCGTCGATACGGGCTGGAACACGCTCGTGGACCTCGACGCAGGGGCAGCGCTTGCGGCGTTGGGACGCAAGTCGCCAGCGGAGCGCCCGGCACTGTACGGAGACGGACACGCGGCCGAGCGCTGTGTCGAGGCGATCGGGACGCTGTGAGCGCACAGGAACCGACGCCGACCGAGCAGACGCCCGTGCGGGTGGGGGTAGTTGGACTCGGGTACTGGGGCCCGAACCTAGCGCGCAACTTCGCCGCGATCGCGGGGTGTGAGCTGACGTGGTTGTGCGATGCCTCGGATATCGCCCGCGAGCGCCTGGCGGGGGCGTACCCAAACGCGCGCACGACCGCGGACGTGCAGGAGATGCTGGATGACCCCGAGCTCGACGCGGTCGTGCTGGCGACGCCCGTGCCGACCCATTCCGAGCTGGCGGTGCGGGTCGCGCAGGCCGGCAAGCACTGCTTCGTGGAGAAGCCCCTGGCGACGACCGCCGCCGATGCGCAACTCGCCGTGGACGCAGCCGCGCGTGCGGGCACGACGCTGATGGTGGGGCACCTGCTCGAGTACCACCCCGCGGTCCACCGTCTGCGCGAGCTGCTGGACGGAGACGAGCTCGGCGAGCTGTATTACGTATACGGCAACCGCCTCAACCTCGGCAAGCTGCGCGCCGACGAGAACGCGCTATGGAGCCTGGGAGCGCACGACGTTTCGGTCGTGCTCGCGCTGATCGGCGAGGAGCCAGTGGAGTGTCTCGCGCACGGCTCCTCGTTCGTGCGCGAGGGCGTCGAGGACGTCGTCTTCTGCTACCTGCGGTTCCCCTCGGGTGCGGTCGCGCACCTGCATCTTTCGTGGTTGGACCCACATAAGGAGCGACGATTGACGGTCGTCGGATCCAAGCGCATGGCCACGTTCGACGATATGCAGATCGAGGGCAAGCTGACCGTCTACGACAAGGGCTTCGACGAGGATGCGCGCTCGTGGGGGGAGTACATCGCCCGCTCGGGCGACATCTACTCCCCCCGCATCCCCAATCTGGAGCCGTTGCGACTGGAGTGCGAGCACTTCATCGAGTGCATACGCACCGGGCAGACGCCGCGCTCAGATGGCAACAGCGGGTTGCGCGTGGTCAGGGTGCTGGAGCGGCTGCAGCGCTCGCTGGAAGGGTGAGCCCGAGCGCATGCGGCGCCGCCCGGCGAAACGTTCAGCGAATGAAGATCGGCGGACTATAGGCGGAGACGTGAGCGCCGTCTGAGACCTTGATCAGCGCGCGGTAGACACCGGGGTGGTGAATTCGCACGACGCGGCTGAAGCGCGAGACGGTGGAGGTGCCGGCTTTGACGACCGTCCCGCCCTCGTTGACCGAGTTTCCCGGCCGCAGCAGTTGGAAGCCGACGAGCGCGCCGACCTCCGCCGGGGCGACCGTCCCATACAGGCGCACGCGCCCGCGATGACGGGTGCGGCTCGCGTGGAAGGAGACGCGCACCGCGACGCTCTCGAGGACCACCGGACTCGTGACGAGCGGACCGCCGACGGTCACCACGCGCAGCTGGGCATTTTCGAGCAGGCCCAGGTACGGGAACGAGAAGGCGCCGCCGCTGTTGGTGACCTCGGAGTTGCCGACGGCGCGGAAGCCGCCGACGTAGGGAAACGGGTTGGCTTCCAGCCTCACCACGCGATTGGCCCCTCCCGTGCCGGAGAGGTTGCCCTCGACCAGGAACGGATTGCCGTAGATGACAGGGTTTGGCACGTTGGTGATCTGCAGCGACAGCGGCACCTTGGCGGTTTTGAACGTGCGGTCTTTGCCGTTGGTCGTGCCCGTCGCGTTGACCGCCACGATCCGGTAGTGGTAGGTCGTGTTCGGCTGCAACCCGGTGACGGTCTGGCTGAGCCTGATCGAGATCGTGCCGTTGCCCGCGGGCGCGAGCGGAGTCTGCCCGCCATAGCCGATGCTCGTGCCGTACTGGAAGACGTAGCCGGTCGCCTGCCCGTTCGGGTTGACGTTGCCGTAGAGGATCGCCGAGGAGAAGCTCACGTTGGAGGAGCCGCCGGTGGAGACGGTCGGCGCTGAGGGCGCGCCCAGTGCCCCGGCCGGCGTCAGCGCCAGGGCGAGGGCGATGAGGGCAAGCAGGGCGACGAGCGGGCGTCGAGTCGGACGTCGAGTGAGTGGGAGCGGGCGAGTGAGTGAGTGCATAACCGCTATATACCCGTTTGGCGGTTAAAGTCGCGCTAAACGCCGCGATGCGACCCGGAGCAACGGATCGCCTAGGGCCCAGAGCCCCTGCGTGGGCTGTAGATGAGGCCGTAGTGGGCCAATTGATACGTCAGCCGTGGAATATACTCCTCTGCGCGCCTTACGGGATTGTCCCGTGGGGCCTCGTCCGGACAGGCGAGCCTGAACTGCGGAGGAGCCGGCGTACCGCCCGCTACGCGGCGATCTGGGC
>JBAUXH010000088.1:0-2113 GCA_049584155.1 Solirubrobacteraceae bacterium | reverse complement strand
TCGCTTTCCGCCTGCGTACTGCTCGGAGGCGTGATTTCCGGGGTGCTGTGTGGCGCCACGTCGGCTGCGTTGCCGCCACCCCCGCAGGCACCCAGTGTCAGGCCCGCAAGTAACACCGCGGCGCCTGCGAGGCCGCCCGCACGAGCGCGGGCAGCCATGCTGCGCTCCCCGCGCCGGCGGTCCTCGACCGTCAGATGTCGCGTGCCGACGGACCCCGGATCGCTCACGGGTCCAGCGGCCCCATCCGGCGGCCGCAGGTGGGGCAGTCGTTCAGGTCCTTCTGAGAAAGCTGCTCACACCAAGGGCAGAAGCGCAGGTTCTCCACCGCCCACGGGAGCCGCGAGGCGGAGGGGGGGAGGGGGAGCAGCTTGCCCACGACCTCCAGTGGCTCGCCCGACTCCCGGTCGAGATAGATTTCCTGCGGATGGGCCTCCAGGATGACTTCTCGCCCGCTTGCCGGGTTGCGCAGACGGTAACGCTGCTGCACGCTCATCGCGAGGACTTTACAGAAGCCCGCGGGGGAGCGTGGAGGCAGAACGGTTGCCTGGTGGGCCACGTTCGAAACCGTCGTTTTGCCCATGCCACCGGTCGGCGCAAACCGGGCGTATCGTCCGCGCCGCTGCCATGCACTCCACCCGCTCCGTCGGATAGAGTGCCCCCCCGGTGAGGGTATTGCGCAACCTGGGGTCCAAACCGTTGGCGACGTTGCTCACAGCGAGCGGCGCGACGCTGCTGGCGCTCGGCGGCTGTGGCTCTATCAAGCACGGCGAGAACGCCAATCTGATCCTCGGCAAGCAGCAGTTCGTCGCCAAGTGCGGCGCCTGCCACATGCTCGCGCGGGCTGAAACGAAGGGCACAGTCGGGCCCAACCTCGATGAGGCCTTCCGCGGCAGCCTCGCCGAAGGCCTCGGCCGCAGTGCGATCCGCAGCGTCGTGCAGTACCAGGTGGAATATCCCAACCCCGAGAACGTCATGCCCAGCGGCCTGGCCAGCGGGTCGGCGTTGAAGGACATCGCCTCCTACGTCGCCTACGCCGCCGACCGGCCCGGAGGCGACAGCGGTCTGCTGGCCAGCGCCGTGGCCCCCGCGGGCTCCGGCAAGCCGGCGGTCGAGAAGGCCGGCAAGCTCGAACTCGAAGCCAACCCCGCCGGGCAGCTCGCCTACACCGCCAACAAGGCGACCACCACCGCCGGCCAGGTGACGATCTCGATGAAGAACATGTCCGGGGTCTCGCACAATGTTGCCGTCCAGACCGGCACCAGCGGCCCCGTGCTGGGGGCGAGCCCCCTGGAGACAAAGGGCACCGCCTCCTTCACCGTCAACCTCAAGCCCGGCACCTACACCTTCTTCTGCCAGGCCCCCGGCCACCGCGCGGCGGGGATGGTCGGCACCCTGACCGTCAAGTAGCTCGCCCTCTGAGGTGTGCGGTGTCAGCCCTGGGGTGGCCTCAGAGGATTGCCCGTAGGATCAGGATCAAGGCGATGATCACCACAAACGCCGCGATCACGTAGATCAGCAGGCGGAACATCTCGCCCTCGGAGCGCAGCGGGTTCAGCACGTACTCAGAGTACGTAAACCGTGGTGTAGACCACGATCCACATGATGTCGACGAAGTGCCAGTAGATGCCGGGCACCTCGACGCCGCGGTGCTCCTCAGGGCTGAAGTGCCCGCGGAAGGCCCTGACGGTGACGATCAGCAGCAGGATCAGCCCGACGGTCACGTGCGCCCCGTGCAGGCCGGTGAGCGAGTAGAAGACCGTCTCCTGGGCGTGATCCTGGGGGGCGAAGCCGATGTTGGCGTACTCGTTGATCTGGATGAACAGGAAGGTGCAGCCGAGCAGGAAGGTGGCGAGCATGCCGGCCTTCAGTCCGAAGCGGTTGCCTTTCTTGATCGACTCCTGCGCCCAGTGCAGCGTGAAAGAGGAGGAGACAAGGATCAGCGTGTTGACGCCCGCAACCTGGACCGGCAGGTGGGTGCCGTGCGCCGGCCAGGGGTCGCCCTGGGCGATGCGGATGAAGAAGTAGACAGTGAAGAAGGCTCCGAAGATCATCACCTCGGAGATGATGAAAAGCAGCATCCCCAGAGTCGGCGCGTGGACGCGCGAGGACTGGT
>JBAUXH010000087.1:0-2312 GCA_049584155.1 Solirubrobacteraceae bacterium | reverse complement strand
GCTAGGAGCCGGTCAGCGCGCTCGCGCGGGCCTTGGCGATCGCCGCCGCGCCCTCATCGCCCACGAGCCGCTCCGCGCGTACTGTCCCGCTCGCGGTGAGATCCAGCGGTGGGCCGCCGGCATCGAGTAGTGATGGGTCGAGCGCAATCACGGTCGTCTCCCCGCCATATGGGCGGGTGGCGGTCGCGAGGATCGTCAGCGAGCCGCCGTCGCTGAGGTTGCGCGCTGCGGCGAGCACCTTCCGCGCCGCATGCGGGTGCAGCCCGTCGAGCGTGTCGATCAGCACGAGCGCGTCCCCGCCGCGTGCGGCCGTGCGCTTGGCCGTCTCGATCGCGCGTTCGACCGCCTGACCCTGGGCGTCGGCGGAAGCGGCGAAGCTGAGCGTGCTCGCAGGTGCGACCGGACCCTCACCCCACTCGGCGACCTCCTCCGGGCGCACGCCCGCGAGCAGCAGCGTGACCTCCAGGTCCTCGCGGCCCGAGAGCGCGCCGAGCAGGCGTCCGAGGATCTCGGTCTTGCCGGCGCGGGCGGGACCCGTGATGAGGACACGCGAGCCGCGCCCGAACGGCGTCAACCACTCGATCGCCTCGAGCGTCGCGTCGCCCCCGTCGAGGGCCAGACGCTCGCTGGGATAGGCGACCGGGCGCTCGTCGTAGCGCGCGCCCTCAGAGACCTCCCCCGCGGGCGTGCCGTTGATCGTCTCCACGCGTATCAGCGAGGAGTAGCGCTCCGAACGCCTGGGCGTGCGCAGCGGACCGCTGACGCGATCGCCAGAGACGAGCTCGCAGCGACGTACCTGCGCGGCGGAGATGTACACGTCCTCATCCGAGGCCTCCGGCGGGTGCACGCGCAGGAACGCCGAACCGTTGCCGAGCAACTCCACCACGCCCTCCGCCACGCGCTCCTCGCCCGCGGGCTCCTCCTCACTGGCCGAGCGCTCGCCCCGAGCCCCCCGACCTCCTCCGGCCGGGCGCTCGCCCCTGGGAGCGCGATCCCCTCTGGACGGGCGCTCCTCTCTGGGCAGCCGCTCCTCCCCCGCCCCGCCACGACGGCTCCCGCCGCCGCCACTGCTGCTGCTGGCGCTGGAATCCCCCCCACCCGTCTCCTCGTCCGCGGCCGGGCGCTCCTCCGCGGCCGGCTTCTCCTGTGCATCCTGCGCGTCGGTGTCTTTGGCCGCTGTGCGCCGCGAGCGACGTCCGCGCACGCTCGGACGCCGGCGCCGTTTCTCGGCGGCCGAGTCATCGTCGGAGTCCCGCTCCTCGGCATCCGCGGCGGCCTCCCCGTTGCTCGATTCTGCCGAGGAGCCCCCGGTGGTGCCTCCGCCGAGGATCAGGTCGATCAGATCGGCCTTGCGCAGCCGACGAAACCCTTCGAGTCCGAGCTGATCGGCGATCGCGTGCAGGTCGGCCAGCGGACTGGCCTCCAGCTCGGAGCGGTCGAGTACTGACATGTGATTGTTCTCCTTCGCGTCGATGAATGGGCGGTTGGCGCCCGGTCGCGTTGCGCAGCGACCGGCACCCGCTATGAGCCTGAACCCTAGCGCTCAGAGCAGCAGTGCTAGGGCTCGTGTCGGAGTTCCTCGGCGAGCACGAGATCCCTGCGCGGCGCAGACGTTCCGGCGAGCGCCGCCCGCACCGTGAGATAGTCGCTGGCCGCCGCGATGTCGTGCAGGCGAAATATCTGTGCGCCCGCGTCGACGCCGTGGGCAAGCGCGGCGAGCGTGCCCGCCGATCGCTCGCGCGGGGGGCGCGAGGTGAGCGCCCCGATGAAGTCCTTGCGCGAGATCGCCATCAGCAGGGGCCGCTGTAGCTCGTGCAGGCGCCGCACCTCGCCCAGCAGCGCGATCGTCTGCGCGGGGGTCTTCGCGAAGTCCGGTCCGGGATCGACGATCAGTTGCTCGTAGGAGACCCCGGCGGCGGTGGCCAGTTCGATGCGCTCGCGCAGGAACGCGATCACCTCGCCCGTCAGATCCTCGCCATAGAGCTCCGGATCTTGCATCCGCTGCTTGGGCGCCGCGCGAGTGTGCATTAGCACGAGCGCCGCGCCGGTCTGCGCGCACACGCGCGCGAGCTCGGGGTCGCGCAGACCCGAGACGTCGTTGACGATCCTCGCGCCCGCGGCGATCGCCGCGGCGGCGACCGGCGGATTGTATGTATCCACCGAGATGATCGTCTGCATCGTCGCCGCGATCCGTTCCACGAGCGGGACGACCCGCTCGATCTCCTCCTCGACGGACACCGGCGGAACGCCCGTGCGCGCGGACTCGCCGCCGACGTCGAGCATGTCCGCGCCCGCCGCCACCAGCTCACCGG
>JBAUXH010000086.1:0-2393 GCA_049584155.1 Solirubrobacteraceae bacterium | reverse complement strand
GGCGCTGACCGCGCGCGCCGCCGGCGCGATGGGTCGCTCGCGGCGCTACGCCGCGGCATTCGTCGGCCTGAACCCAGTCATGCTCGAGCTCGCCGTGGGCGGCGCCCACAACGACACGATCGTGCTCGCCTTCCTCGCCGGGGCGCTCGCGCTGACCGCAGGTGCCTCGCCACGCTTCCGCGGTGGCGCATTGACACTGGCCGCGGGAATCGGCGTCAAGGTCACCGCCGCGATCGTGCTTCCGTTTTTGGTGCTCGCCCCCTCGACCTGGCGCGAGCGCACCCGCGTCGCACTCGCCGCGATTCTCGGCCTGGCGCTCGTGACGGGCATCGGTCTGATCGGGTTCGGTTCGCACGCGCTCGGCTTTCTGAACGCCGTCGGCGAGCAGCAACAGCTCGTGGCCATCCACAGCATTCCCGCCGAGACCGCCCGTCTCGTGGGCTTGCACGGGACGCCCGGCTGGTGGCGGCATTGTTTCGTCGCGGCGTTCGTGCTCGTGCTGGCATACGCGCTGTGGCGCACCGCGCGCGGCGCCGACTGGCGCGTGGCCGCCGGCTGGAGCACGCTGGCGCTGCTGCTATCCACAGCGTGGCTACTGCCGTGGTACGCGATCTGGCCGCTGCCGCTAGCGGCCGTCGGCGGCGATCGGCGCTTGCGCACCGCCACGCTCGTCGTCTGTGCCTACGCGATCTTGATCCACCTGCCGCTCGCCGACCCGCTGCTCAGCGCGCCCGCCCTCCACACCGAACCCCGTCACGGGCACGTCGGCGGGCTCGGACGCTGAAGCCAGCTCGGACGCTGAAGCCGCCTCGGACGCTGAGGCCGCCTTGGACGCCGAGGCCGACTGACGCGGCGAGCCGGACTCGGGCGTAGATGTGGACGTGGAAATCGTCTGAAACTCGCCGGTCTCGAAGTCCCGCACCACATCTCGCTCGATCTCCGCGGGTGATGCATCCGGACGCAGTCGACGTAGTCTGATCGCGTCCAGGCGGCGGAACTTGAATATCTCCAACACATACACGAGATACACGCTGGCCGCGACCACTACCAGCCCGATGGCGATCATCACGAGCGCCCAGCCGGTGTGCAGGTGGCCGTGATGGTCGCTGTAGGGAACGAACCGCAACGCCAGCGCGAGCCCGGCGAGCATCAACGTCCACGCATACAGATAAGCGATCGTGCGCCTGTTCGAGAAGCCGATGCGGGCCATCCGGTGGTGAAAGTGCTCGCTGTCGGGCCGGTAGATCGGCTGCTTGTACTTCAATCGCTTGAGCACGACGAATGTCGTGTCCAGGAACGGCACCGCGAGCAGGATCAACGGCAGCACGAACGACACCACGGCCGTCGTCTTGACGGCCGCCTCGACCGTGATCACGCCCATCAGTAGCCCCAACAGGTTCGCGCCGCAGTCGCCCATGAAGCTCGACGCGGGCGGGAAGTTGTAGATCAGGAACCCGAGCGCCGCGCCCGCGGTGAGCGCGGCGAGCACTCCCGGCTGCTGGCGGCCGAGGTCGAAGGCGATCACCGACATCGCCGCGGCGATGATCGCGCACACGCCCGCGGCTAGTCCGTCGACGCCGTCGGAGAAGTTGACCACGTTCATCATCGCCACAAGCCCGATCACGGTCAGGATCGGCCCGGCGTTTGTGATGCCGGCATTGGGCAGCGCGAGTTTGCCGATGAAAGGCAGCGTGATCGCCTTCACTGCCACGCCGTAATGCACGACGATCACCGCCGCCAGCACCTGCCCGGCGAGCTTGATCGCGGGCGGCATGTCGAAGCGATCGTCCAGGGCGCCCACGAGCGTGATCAGCGCGGCCCCGAGCATCACCCCTTGCCACAGATGGCGCTCTTCGTAGTAGCCGCTCGGCAGCCAGATGAGCATCGCCACGAGCACGCCGGCGAAGATCGCGAGCCCGCCGAGCAGCGGCGTGGGCTGCTCGGACAGGCCGCGCTCGCGTGGTTCGTCGATCGCTCCGACCGCCCGCGCTAGCCGCATCGTCAGCGGCGTCAACAGCGCGGTCACGGCCGCGGCCACCAGGCCGGCGTAGAGCGCGTCGAGTGGAGTGGGATGCGCCATCGACCTGCCACAGCATCGCAGGCGCCGGGGTCATACGCGACCCGCGGCCCCGCCGACGGCGTGGATCGCTACGACAACGCGCGCTCGATTTCCGCCCGCCCGATCGGGCCCTCGCGCACGATGCGCCACTTTCCCGCATGCGCGTAGTCGCGCAGGTCGAGGACGGTAGAGGCGAGACCCGGCAGCTCACCGCCGTCGAGCGTAAGGTCGGCGCCGGCGCGAACCGAGGCGGGGACATCGGCCAGGCGCCGCGCCTCCGGGCCCCCGGAGAAGTTGGCGCTCGATTGCAGCAGCGGCTGGCCCAGGGCGGCCA
>JBAUXH010000085.1:0-1546 GCA_049584155.1 Solirubrobacteraceae bacterium | reverse complement strand
AAGTCACCCAGCACCGCCTCCTCGATCGCGGCTAGCTCCACCGGACAGCTGATGATGCGCCCTTCGTTGTTGGCGATCGCGGTCTCGGGGTCCTTGATGCCGCGGCCGGTGAGCACGCACACGATCTGCTCGGCGCCCTGCGCGCCGTACTTGAGCAGCCCGGCGACCGAGGCGGCGGAGGCGGGCTCGCAGAACATGCCTTCGCGGGAGGCCATGAGCTTGTAGGCGGCGAGGATCTCCTCGTCTGAGACCGCGCGGATGCAGCCGCGCGAGTCGGTCGCGGCGGCCATCGCGTCCTCCCAGCGCACGGGGTTGCCGATGCGGATCGCAGAGGCGACCGTTTCGGGGTGCGCGACGGGCCGGCCTTCCACGAGCGGCGCGGCGCCCTGCGCCTGGAACCCGTACATGCGCGGCGCTGAGCCCATCTCCTGAAAGCCGCGCCAATAGGAGGTGATGTTGCCGGCGTTGCCGACGGGGATGCAGAGCGCTTCAAGGCCCCCTTCGAGGCTCTCGTGGATCTCGAAGGCAGCCGTCTTCTGACCTTCGACGCGGTACTCGCTGATCGAGTTCACGAGCACGATCGGGTGCGTGGCGGTGAGCTCGCGCACGAGCGTGAGCGCCTGGTCGAAGTTGCCGTCCAGGGAGATCACGCGCGCGCCGTGCACGAGCGTCTGTGCCATCTTGCCCTGCGCGATCTTGCCGTCGGGGACGATCACCGCGCAGGTGATGCCCGCGCGCGCGGCGTACGCGGCGGCGCTCGCGGCGGTGTTGCCGGTGGAGGCGCAGATCACCGCCTTGGAGCCTTCGCGCACCGCGGCGGAGACCGCGCAGGTCATGCCGCGATCCTTGAAGGAGCCGGTGGGGTTGCCCCCCTCCAGCTTCAGGTGCACCTCGGTGCCGACCATCTCCGAGATCACCGGCGCTGGCAGCAGCGGGGTACCGCCCTCGCTGAGGCTCACGACGGGATCCTCCGGCGCGAACGGGAGGTGCTCGCGGTAACGCTCGATCAAGCCAGGCTTCATATGAACTCCTCTTCTATCACCCTGATCGCGCGCGGGGCGCAGCGGACGAAGTCGAGCGCGCCCAGACGCTCCAGCGCCTCGCGCAGGCGTGACTCGGGGAGCGGGTGGACCACCATCACGAGCCGCACGTCCTCGCGCTTGGTCTGCCCTGTCGCCGCGCCCGCAGGCGCCATACGGGGACCGCGCTGCACGAAGGACTTGATCGATACCTCCTGCTCGTCCAGCACCCGCGTCACGGCCGCCAGCACGCCCGGTCGGTCTGCTACCTCGAGGTGCAGGTAGAACGCGCTCTGCACATCCTCGAGGAGGCGCATCGCAAGCGGCGGGGCGGGTGCTCGCGCGCCACCGGTCATCACGCTCACCACGTCCCCCAGCACCGCGCTCGCGGTCTGAGGGCCGCCGGCACCGGGTCCGGACATAGTGATCTCGGTGATCGTCTCGGATTCGACGGTGAGGGCGTTGAACGGCCCGGACACCGAGGAGAGCGGATGCCCGGCGTACAGGAAGGCGGGATGCACCCTTAC
>JBAUXH010000084.1:0-1514 GCA_049584155.1 Solirubrobacteraceae bacterium | reverse complement strand
GAACAACACACGTACACTCACGCTCCAATGAGTGAGCGCCTGAGCGAGCTTGAGAGCAGGACCCGCTTCGAGCCCACAGAGGTCGAGCCGCAGATCACCGAGCGCTGGCTCGCGAGCGGGCTGTTCCACCCCGAGCCCGAGGGTGGGGCCGGCGAGAACTACTCGATCGCGATCCCCCCGCCGAACGTGACCGGCTCGCTGCACATGGGCCATGCCCTCAACGGCTCGATCCAGGATGTGCTGATCCGCTACCACCGGATGAAGTCCCAGACGAGCTCCCCACCCACCCAGACGAAGTGGATCCTCGGCACCGACCACGCGGGCATCGCCACGCAGACCCAGGTGGAGAAGGCGCTGCGCGCCGAAGGCACCAGCCGCGAGCAGCTTGGGCGCGAGCAGTTCGTGCGCCGCGTGTGGGAGTGGCGCGAGCACTACGGACACACGATCGTGGAGCAGCTCAAGCGCTTGGGGGCTTCCTGCGACTACTCCGAAGAGCGCTTCACGCTCGACGAGAGCTATCACCGCGCGGTCGTCGCGGTGTTCGTGGCGCTGTACGAGCAGGGCCTCATCTACCGTGACCGCTACATCGTCAACTGGGACCCCGGGAGCCGCTCGGCGATCTCCGACCTGGAGGTCGAGGAGCGCGCCGAGCGCGACACGCTGTACTCGATCCGCTACGACGTGGAGGGCGGAGGCGCGGTGACGATCGCGACGGTGCGACCCGAGACGATGCTGGGCGACACCGCTGTGGCGGTCCACCCTGAAGACACCCGCTACCGGGAGCTGGTGGGGCGCACCGTGATCCTGCCGCTCGTGGGGCGCCACCTGCCGATCATCACCGACGACTACGTGAAGATGGACTTCGGCACCGGCCAGCTGAAGATCACCCCCGCGCACGATCCCAACGACTTCGAGATCGGCCGTCGCCACGACCTCGATCAGGTCTCGGTGATCGGCGAGGACGGCCGCATGACCGTTGAGGCAGGCGAGCGCTTTGCGGGACTCACCGTGATGGAGGCGCGCGCCGCGGTGGTCGATGCGCTGCGCGCCGAAGGGCGGATCGCGGGGGAGGAGGAGTACACCCACGAGGTCCCTTACTCGCACCGCTCCGGCGAGCGCATCGAGCCTTTGATCTCGCTGCAGTGGTTCATGTGCATGGACGAGCTCGCCGAGCCCGCGATCGAGGCGGTGCGCAGCGGACGCGTGCGGATCGTGCCCGAGAGCCACCGCCGCGTGTACCTCGATTGGATGGAGAACATCCGCCCGTGGTGCATCTCCCGCCAGCTGTGGTGGGGGCACCGGCTGCCGGTGTACTACTGCGAGACCTGCGGGCACCTCCATGTCGCCGCGAGCCCCCCCGAGCGCTGCGAGAACTGCGGCGGGGAGCTGCGCCAAGAGGAGGACGTGCTGGACACGTGGTTCTCCTCGGCGCTGTGGCCCTTCGCCACACTTGGTTGGCCTGAAGAGACCGAGCAGCTGCGCGCCTTCTACCCCACCGCCGTGCTCTCCACCGC
>JBAUXH010000083.1:0-9664 GCA_049584155.1 Solirubrobacteraceae bacterium | reverse complement strand
GGGCCGTTGAGCGCATGGCCGGCGTAGGTGGAGGGGCTGACCTGGAGGATGTTGCCGGGGACCATTCCGAAGATGCGCCGCGCGTAGATGCGGTTGACGAAGGAGTCGTCGGGCTCCTGCCAGGCGACGATGCCCTGGCCGGTGAGGTCGATCGCCACGCGCGGGGAGTTGGCGGCCGTGGGGGCGAGCATCGGCTGGGCGGGGTTACGGTTGAGCGGCTGCCCGAAGGAGGACCAGAACTGACCGTCGAAGCGGGCCATGCGGATTTCGGCCTTGACGTAGCCGGGCGGGATTTCCGGCGTGGAGGGGCCACTGACGGCGGTGATCACGCGGTAGGCGACGAGTGCATTACCGGCGAGGTTCATCGCCACCGAGGGATAGGTGCCGATCGCCTGGCCGATGTTCAGATCGACCGGGACCGGGACTTGAAAGCCGGTCGAGCCGGGCTCGAGGGCCGCGGAGAAGAGGCCGTCGGTCGTGGAGGAGTAGTGGTTGGTCCAGACCACCACCAACCTGCCGCCTTCGCCCGCGCCGATCGCGGGGAAGGAGGATTCGAAGGGCTGGCCGACGTCGACGCGCTGGGGCGCCTGCCATGCGCCGTGCGAGTAGAGCGCGGCGAAGATATGGGGCCGGCCGTCGACGCGCTTGCGGTAGACGAGCCCGCCGCTGCCGTCGCTGGCCATGGCGACGCCGCCGAGTTCGACAATTTCTGCGCTGGCGCCGTCGAGCGTTGTGACCGGGGAGATCAGTGCGCTCGCCGCAGGGGCATGAGCAAACGCCACAACGGAGGCGAGTGCCAGGAAGGCGAGAGCTGAACGTGAGAGAACACGCGCACGACTCTGGACGCGGCGCATGTGAGCGCGCCGTGCGCGATGCGGATGAGGCACCCCGGCAGATTGATCGGAGCGCGCGGCCGACCTGTTAACGAGTTGAGAACATTTGCCCGCGTTCACATCCTGTTCACGTCTGGCTGTCCCGCTGCTCTGAGACTGGCGCACAAGTCCCCGTCTTCAAGGAGCAGAGTTTTGCGACTACGACCTACCCGCACTATGACCGTCCTGCTGGTCGCGGCCATTCTCACGCTGGCCGCCCCCGCCGCCGCCGGCGCGCGCACGCTGCTGCTGAGCGGCTCGACCTCGATCTACCCGCTGATGATCCAGCTCGCCTCCGCTTACCACAAGGCGACGCACCAGCCGACGCCGAAGGTCAACCAGGGGACCTCCGACGCGGGCGTCAACGAAGTGAACGCCGGGAAAGTCGACATCGGCGACGTCTCGCGTGATCCGATCGTCGGTTCAGACCCGCACGGGCTCGTGTTCACGAAGATCGCGCGCGATGGCGTTTGCATGATCACCCACCCGAGCAACCACCTTGCGAACCTCAATCAGCAGACGGTGCAGGGCATCTTCACGGGCAACATTCGCGATTGGAGTGAAGTTCCGGGCTCGAAAATCTCGGGCTCGATCGACCTCGTGGACCGCATCGCCTCCTCGGGTACGCAGGATGCCTTCCAGAACATCTTCCTCGGGCCGAGCCTGAAGATCGCCCCTAGCGCGGATGCGGAGGAAACGAACGGACTGGTGCAGAGCAAGGTCAAAAACGACCCTAACGCGATCGGGTTCGTGTCGTTCGCGTTCACCGGCGGTGTGAACACGGTCGGCTACCAGGGCATCCCCTGCACGCTGCGCAACGCCAAGTCCGGTCAATACCAGGGCGTGCGTAACTTCTGGATGGTCACGAAGGGCGCGCCTAAGAGCGCCGCGGCCAAGTTCATCGCCTGGATCACGAGCGGCAACAAGACGACCAAAAAGATCATCGGCTCGCAGTGGATCACGATCCACTAGGAGTCCCGGCCCGCTCACGGCGCGCCGGACGGCAGTCCGCCCGGCGCCGTACTCGGGACGAATCCTGAGCGGCGATGGGCGCCCGCTTTCGTAGGAACACCCCGGACGGTCGCGCCGAGCTGATGCTCGGCGCGCTGTCCGTCGGCGTGCTGGCACTGATCGGTCTGATGCTGGTGACGGTCTTCCTGAAGGCGTGGCCCTCGTTTGCGCACAACGGGATCAAGTGGTTCTTTCCCGGCGGTGACGTCGATCAGCAGCTGAAAGCGATCATCACCGGGCCGACGGACCCGGCGCACTACGACTACTACATCCGCGCGTGGCCGCTGATCTGGGACACGATCGTGACGACCGGGCTGGCGGTGATCGTGGCGCTCGCCGTGTCGGTGCTGGCGGCGGTGTTCGTGGTCGAGTTGGCGCCCGCCGCGGTGCGGCGCACGCTCGACCCGGTCATCCAGCTACTGGCGGCGGTGCCGTCGGTGATCTATGGGCTGATCGGCATCCTCGTGGTGGCGCCTTGGATTCAGGGCTACATCTCCCAGCAGCGCAAGCACTCGGTGCAGTACGTGGTGCAGCTGACCGGCGCGAACCTCACGACGGCGGTGCTGATCCTCGCGCTGATGATCGTGCCGATCATGGTGGCGATCATCGTGGCGGCGTTGGAGACCGTGCCACGCTCGTGGACGGAGGGCTCGGCGGCGCTGGGCGTGAACCGCTGGCGCACGATGTGGCGCGTGTCGCTGCGCACGGTGCGCCCGGCGATCCTCGCCGCGACGGTGCTGGCAACCGGGCGGGCGCTGGGCGAGGCAATCATGCTCTCGATGGTCGCCGGCTCGCGCGCGTACGCGGTCAACCCACTGGACGGGGCGACGTTCCTGTTCGAGCCCGTGCGCCCGCTGGCGGCGACGCTGATCGCCTACATCGACGGCATCTCGGTGGTGCCGCTCGAACAGACGCTGTATGCGATGGCCGCGGTGCTGCTGGTCTCCTGCGCGTTCCTGTCGCTGGCTGCCTGGGCTGTGAAGCAACCGATGAAGAAGTACGGGATAAGGACATGAGCGCGTCCGCCGCACCCCAGGCGCTCACGTCGCCCCCGGCCGAGGCGCTGCGGCGCAAGCGCCCGCGCAACTCGGTCGGGAGCTGGCCGCTGATCGACCGCGCCGCGTACGTGCTGTGCTGGGCGGTCGGTATCGGCCTGTGCGTGGCGGCGGGGGCGATCGTGGTGTTCATGCTGGTGAAGGGCATCGCCTATGTGCGCCCGAGCCTGCTGTTCACCTCGCCGGGCGTGGGCGCGACGCAGGCCACCTCGGGCGGGTTCCTGGACCCGATCCTCGGCACGCTGCTGCTGGGCGCGCTCGGCATCCTGATCGCGGCACCCTTGGGGGTGGCGGTGGCGGTGTGGCTGGGCGAGTACGGGCGCCCGGCGGCGCTGGCGCGGGCGGTCGAATCGGGGATCGAGATGATCGCGGGGGCGCCGAGCGTGGTGCTGGCGATCTTCGGCCTGCTGATGTTCTCGCGCCCGTTCCTGGCGTTCCTCTCGCAGACCTCGGCGGGAGGGTCGGTGTTCGGGCGCTCCTTCTTGACGGCCGGGGCGATGATGTCGCTGCTGGCGCTACCGCTGATCGTGGGCGCCACGCGCGAGGGGCTCGCGCAGGTGCCGGGTCACGTGCGCGAGGCCTCATATGCGCTGGGGAAGGCGAAGATCACGACGATCCGCAAGGTGCTCCTACCCTCGATCCGTCGCAACATCGCGGGCGGGGTAACGCTCGGGCTGGGACGGATCATCGGCGACACGGCGATCGTGGTGATCCTGCTCGGCGCGACGCTGCATCTGGAAGGCGCGGGCGGGGCGCCGGGACTCTCGACGCTGCGCGGCACCGGTGGCACGTTGACGAGCTACGTCAAATACTTCTCCCCCGCCGGCGAAGGCAATCAGGCGGAAAAGGCGTATGCGGCGGCATTCGTGCTGCTGCTGATGGTGATCGCGCTGAACGCGCTCGTCACGCGCATCACGCACGAGCGGCGCGGCATGTTCGAGCGGATCATGGCGTGGTCGTGGCTGCCGTTCTGGCAACGGGCCAGCGAGGACTCGAGATGAGCCCCACAAGACCGCCGCGCGCGCGCCGGATCGCCGACCACGGCAATCCGACCGTCGTCGAGCCCCATCCGTTCACGCCGGAGGACTTTCCGCCGGTCTCACCAAGGAGCCCCGCGAGCGACTCGGTGACCGGGACGATTGCTTCGAACGGGCACGCCACCCGGGGCGGGGCGGCCCCCCCCACCATCGCGAGCGAACGCCCGCCGGCGAGCGCGACGGCCGAGCGGATGTCGATCGAAGGGGTGTGGCTGGCGTATGGCGATCGCTGGGTGGTGCGCGACGTGAGCCTGCCGGTGCGCCAGGGCGAGGTGCTGGCGCTGATCGGCGCCTCGGGCTCGGGCAAGACGACGCTGCTGCGCTCGCTCAACCGCCTCACGGAGATCACCGACGGTGCCACGCGCGCCGGGCGGATCTCGCTGGACGGCGAGGAGATCGAGACGATGGAGGTGAACGCGCTGCGCCGGCGCATCTCGATGGTCTTCCAGCAGCCGAACCCGTTCCCGATGAGCATCTACGAGAACGTCGCCTATGCGCTGCGCGAGGAGCACGCCCCCGGACGGCGCCGCAAGCGGCGTTCACGTCGTGAGCTGGAGCCTGAGGTCGTCGCGGCGCTGCAGCGGGCGGGGCTGTATGAGGAGGTAGCCGCCGACCTCGACCATCCGGCGCTGCGCCTGTCGGGCGGCCAGCAGCAGCGACTGTGCATCGCACGCGGGCTGGCGGTGAAGCCGGAGGTGCTGCTGCTGGACGAGCCCTGCTCGGCGCTGGACCCGATCTCCACGGCGACGATCGAGCAGCTGATCGTGGAGCTGCGCTCGGACGTGGCGATCGTGATCGTGACGCACAACCTGCAGCAGGCGATGCGCGTGGCCGATCACGTCGCGTTCATGCACCTGGGCGAGCTCGTGGAGTACGGCCCGAGCGCGCAGATCTTCGGCGCCCCGCGCAACGAGCGCACGCGCGACTACGTCGGCGGGGTGTTCGGTTGAGGGCCCTGCCCCGGTCACCCGCACCTTGCCACGCGTGACCGTGCACCGACGAGGACCGCGGGTGAAAGGGCTCGCGAGGGCGCTCGTACCAGCATTGAGTGCGACCGCGCTCGCGGTCTCACTCAGCGCGTGCGAGACGACGGCCGAAAAAAGCGCGAAGCTCGAAAAGGCCGCCCACCACACGCACCTGGCCGAAAAGGGCCTCACGATCACCAAGCCAAGCGGCGACGTGCGCGTGCTGAACGCGACGATCGTGCACGGCCAGGAAGGTAACGCGGCGGTGATCACCCTGCACAACACTTCCTCCCATGTGCTGCGCGCGGTGCCGATCGCGATCACGGTCAAGGATGCGCACGGAGCGACGCTCTTCCAGAACAACACGGCCGGCCTGGAACCGGCGCTGACTTCGCTGGGCTCGCTGGCGGCACACGGTCAGGCGACGTGGATCGACGATCAGATCCTCACGTCGGGCACGCCGGCGAGCGTAAGCGCGACTGTGGGTGAATCTCCGACGGTGAGCGGCACCCGGCCGCGGATCGAAGCCAGGGGTGTGCACGCAAGCGAAGAAGGCGGCACGGAGGGCGCGGCGGGCACGGTGCACAACGACTCGAGCGTGATCCAGCAGAACCTAGTCGTCTACGTGCTCGCGCGGCGCGCCGGCCACGTGGTCGCGGCCGGCCGGGCGGTGCTCCCGGAAGTCGGCGCAGGCGCATCGCTGCCGTTTCAGGCGTTCCTACAGGGCACCCCGAGCGGGGCCCAGCTGGAAGCGAGCGCTCCGGCGACTACGTTCGGGTGAGAAGAACGACGCGGCCCGCCTTGCGGCGGGCCGGTGCAGAGGCATAAGCCTCAAGCGTCTGATACACGTTCTTTGATGCTAACAGAGCATCTGGAGTGCGAGCAAACCGGACGGCTCAAGCGTGGCGGCCATGAACCCGCGGCGCATGATGGTGGCACTTGCTTCCAAGCCGTCCGGTCTATGTATGGCGGAAGGTGTGGGAATCGAACCCCTCGAAGGATGACTCCGAGAATGCGTGTATCAAACGCTTGCCGGGGCCACCCGGCTGCACCTTCCTACCGTCAAACGTATGCAGCGCTTGGGACGGTATTTTCGGGGTCGCGCATGCGCGACCCCGACGAGCGGCGCATGCGCCGCTCGTCCAGACGGTGCATGCACCGTCTGGGGCAGGGTCGCATGCGACCCTGCCAGCCAGGCCGCATGCGGCCTGGCTCACAACATCAGCTTTTTCAAGCATGCGACCGTCCGGCCCTTTCAGCGCCACCGCCGCTTCAACGTGATCCCCTCGAGCACGTGCGCGACCGTCTCGCACGCGTCCACCGCCGCCTCCAGCGACTCGAAGATGTCCTTCCAGCGGATCACCACCATCGGGTCGATGCCGCCCGCGAACAGCGAGGTCACGGCGTCGCGCTGTAGCCGATCGCCCTCGTTCTCCAAGCGGTGGATCTCGACCAGGTGCGGACTCAGCTCACCCCCGCTGTGCAGGCAGCGCAGCGCCCCGAGGATCTCCGCGCCCGCGGCGACGAGCACGTCGGCGAACTCCACGGCCTGCTCCATCGGCGCTTCGACCCCATACAGGTCGAGTTGCGCCGCGGCCTGCTCGGTGTAGTCGACTACGTCGTCGATCGCCGTCGCCAGCGCATACCCGTCGCCCGCGTCAAACGGTGCGCGCACCCGCCGCCCGCCGCCCATACGATGGATGATGTCGTGGGTGATGCGGTCGCCCTCCTGCTCGCACGCCGTCAACTCCTCGGCCAGGGAGGCGTGCTCGGGGAACGCGCCCAGCAGTTCGCGCAGCAGCAACGCTGAGCGCTCGACATTGCGCCCGGCATCCTCCAGCAGCGTGGCGAGCGTTGTGTCGACGGGGCGGCTGAGCAAGCTCATCTGCGGAGATTATGGACATCCACCCAGCCGGCAGGTCCTCTTCACGAGTTCTTCACGACTCGATCACGACTTCGCAACCCGCCCGCGGGCCGTCCAGGCAAGGCTATGTGCCCGTGGCGGGCATTGCCGACAACACGAGCACCCTCTATGCCGGCGAACTGGAGATCCGACTCGGCGAGGGTCTTGTGCTGGCCACAGGACGGGCGCTGACGCTGTCCGTGCGCGAGTTCGAACTGCTAGCGGCGATGGCCCGACGCGCCGGTGCGATCGTCACGCGTGATGACCTTTACGCCGAGGTCTGGGGCGGCGAGCTGCGACCCGGCGACCGTTCGGTCGACGTCTACGTGAGCAAGTTGCGCAACAAGCTCGAGACGGCGATGCCCGACCGTCGCTTCATCCATACCCACCCAGGCTTCGGCTACCGCTTCCAGCCCCAGCCCGCGCGCGAGACCGGCGGGGCCGGCGGAAGCACGGGGGGGGCCGACACCGTAGACGTTCCCGAAACCACCGACGCATCCCACGGCGAGCTTTTACGAAATGTTCACATCGGTGCTGTCGGGGATTCGTGAGACTGACTCAAGCCAACACACCTGCCGGCAGGGGCCTCTGCGCGTGCGTGCGGACACTCGCGGGCTGGTGTGACCAGCACATACATAACCCAGTAGAGGGAGAGACTCTCAGTGATCCATAAAAAGATTGGCGCGCTCGCAGGCGTCGCGGTGCTAGCACTCGGCCTCGGCGCGTGCGGCTCCAGTTCCTCAAGCTCCAGCTCGTCGAGCAGCTCGAGCAGCTCCGGAGGCACGATCTCCGGCGCCGGCTCGACGTTCGCCGCGCCGGTCTACCAGCAGTGGGCATCCTCGCTGTCGCCCCTGACGGTCAACTACCAGGCCGTCGGCTCGGGAGCGGGAATCACCTCGCTGGGAGCCAAGACCGTCGACTTCGGCGCCTCCGACCCGCCGCTGAAGCCGGCCGACTTCGCGACGCTCGAAAAAGTCGGTCCCGTCCAGCAGATCCCGATGTTCCTGGGCGCGATCACCGTCTCCTACAACCTCCCCGGCGTGCAGACCGGCCTGAAGCTCGAAGGCACGACGATCGCCGACATCTACCTCGGCAAGATCAAAACCTGGAACGACGCGGCAATCAAGGCGCTGAACCCGGGCGTGTCGCTGCCGAGCACCCCGATCACCGTCATCCACCGCTCGGACTCCTCCGGCACGACCGCCGGCTTCACCGGCTTCCTCGCCGCGGTCGACCCCGAATTCAAGAGCAAGGTCGGCGAAGGCAAGGACGTGCAGTGGCCGACCGGAACCGGCGCAAAGGGCAACGCCGGCGTCGCCGGAGCGGTGCAGCAGACCACAGGCGCCATCGGCTACGTCGAGCAGGCCTACGCGCTGCAGCACAACTTCACCTACGCATCGGTCAAGAACAAAGCCGGCAACTTCGTCGCGCCGAGCCTGGCCTCGACCAGTGCCGCCGCCGCCGTGGTGGTCGTGCCGGCGAACCTCGGGATCAAGATCTCAAACCCCGTGGGTGCGCAGGCCTACCCGATCACCTCGCAGACGTTCGTGGTCGTCTACAAGGACATGTGCAAGGCCGGCATCCCCGGCGGCGAAGCGGCCGCCAAGGGCGTCGTGCAGTTCCTCAACTACGGTCTGGGCTCTCAGGGTCAGGCCGTGCTCGCCCAGGCTGACTACGCGGCGCTGCCGTCCTCGATCCTGGCGAAGTCCAAGGAAGCCGTCACGAAGCTGGAATGCAACGGTTCGCCGCTCAGCGGCTGATCTGAATGAGTCACTCCATGGCCCGCACTGAAGATCAGGTATAGAAGGATCATGGAGGCAGCATCGCTTCCGACCGGCGGGCGCTCGATTCTCGGGCGCTCGTCGGTCGCACGCTTTCCCGATCGAGCGCTGCGCTACGGACTGACCGCGCTCGCGGCGCTGATCCTCGCGCTGATCGTCTACTTCTTCTTCCGCCTCGCCGGCGAAGCGCAGCCGGCGTTCGCCAAGTTCGGTGTCCTCGGATTCACCTTCGACAACGACTGGAACGTCTCCGCCGAACAGTTCGGTGCTCTACCGCTCGTCGTCGGCACGCTCATCACCTCCGGCCTCGCATTGCTGATCGGCGTGCCGGTCGCCGTCGCCACCGCCATCTACGTCACCGAGCTCTGCCCCGGACGCGTGCGCGCCCCCGTCACCGTCCTGATCGAGCTGCTCGCGGCCGTGCCCTCGGTCGTGTACGGACTGTGGGGAATCTTCTTCCTCGCCCCCAAGCTCGTACCGGCCGAGCAGTGGATCGCCGACCGCCTCTCCTTCGTCCCCTTCATCGGCGGCGGCGTCGTGACGATCCCCAACATCTTCGTCGCCGGTCTGATCCTCGCGATCATGATCCTGCCGATCGTCAGCGCGATCTCGCGCGAGGTGATGGCTACCGTCCCCTCCGACCACAAGGAGGCCGCGCTCGGCCTCGGCGCCACCCGCTGGGAGATGATTCGTCTGGCCGTGCTGCCCTACTGCCGCGGCGGCATCATCGGCGGGGCGATGCTCGGGCTTGGCCGCGCGATCGGCGAGACGATCGCGGTGACGATCATGATCGGCGACGCCCCGCAGATGCCCCAGCACCTGTTCGGCCAGGGCTACGCGCTCGCGGCGGTGATCGCCAACGAGTTCGGCGAGGCCCAGGGATTGCACCGCTCGGCGCTATTCGCCGCGGGCCTCTTGCTGTTCGTGCTGACGCTGATCGTCAATGCGATCGCGCGCCTGCTCGTGCTCCGCGCCGCGCGCGCCCGCGCCCCCAAGCGCACCACCGCCCGTGACCGCGCCGACGGGGTACCCCCGATGAT
>JBAUXH010000082.1:0-1722 GCA_049584155.1 Solirubrobacteraceae bacterium | reverse complement strand
CCGGTGGCCGGGACGCGCGCGCGCTGGCCGGGACGCGCGTGGCGGCGATAGGCCCGGGTACCGCGCAGGCGCTAGCCGAATACGGGATCGCGGCGGACGTGATCCCCGAGCGCGCTGTCGCCGAGGGGCTCGTGGAGGCGCTCGGCGATCTCCTCCCACCCGTGCACCGCGCGCTGATCGCCCGCGGCAGCGAGGGCCGCGCCGTACTGCCAGACGCGCTGCGCGAACGGGGCGTGAAGGTGGACGTGCTCGCGCTGTATGAGACCCTCGCCGAGGACCCGCCCGCGCGTCTCCTGCAGGAAGCACTCGCCGCCGACTACCTCACGTTCACCTCCGCCTCGACCGTCCGCTTCTTCCTGCGGGGGCTCGGCAGCGGCAGACTGTCTGGCGACACGCGCATCGTCTCGATCGGGCCGATCACGAGCGGTGCGTTGCGCGAGCACGGCCTGGAGCCATACGTCGAGGCCTCAACGCACGACATCGACGGGCTCGTTCAGGCGTTGCTCGCGGACGTCACCACCCGAGCCGCCTGACGTACGCATCACCGTGTCCGGCACGCTAGGCCATCCCCGCCTTCATCTGCGCAGCACCGACTCGACCAATCAGAGAGCGCGCGCGCTGGCGATCGCCGGAGCGCCACACGGGACGCTCATCACCGCCTCGGCGCAGACGGTCGGACGCGGCCGCCAGGGCCGGCGCTGGTCCGCACCACCGGGCAGCTCGCTGCTGATGTCGCTCGTACTGCGCCGCCCCCCGGCACTCCTGCCGCTGATCGCAGCCGTCGCCGTCTGTGACGTCGCGGGCGCGGACGCCCGCGTTAAGTGGCCCAACGACATCGTCTTCGTCGGCGCCATCGGTCTGACCAAGCTCGCGGGCATCCTCGCCGAGGGACGCCCGCAGGAAGGCTGGGCGGTGCTCGGCATCGGTCTGAACGTCGCCGTGCGATTGGACGAGCTGCCCGCCGAGCTGCAGGTCAGCGCCGCCACACTAGGCGAATCCTCCGCTGCGATCGAGCCCGTGCTCGCGCGCCTGCTCGGCGCGCTGGGCAGGCGCCTGGGCGAGCCGACCGAGGCGCTGCTCGACGCCTACCGCGCGCGCGATGCCCTACGCGGGCGAGAGATCGAATGGTCCGGCGGTCGCGGTCGCGCGGATGGTATCGACGGCGAGGGCCGACTAGTGGTCGCACTACGAGGCGGCGGGCACACTTCGCTCGACGCGGGCGAGGTCCATCTTCAACGCGTGTGACTACTCCTCGGCGTGCTCCAGCGCCTCGGCGACGTTGCGATCCAGCTTGCCCTCTTCGGCCGGCGCGAGCCCGCTGCCATTACTACTCCCGGACCCGGCGGCCTCGCTCGTCAGCGCCTCGTCCAGCACCGCGTCACTCGGAGTCTGACTCTTCTTGGCGCGTTTGCCCGAACCTCCGCGTCGCCTGCTCGAGGGCTTCGGCGCCGCCTTGCCATTGCCGGCGTTCGCCGCGCCCGTCCCATCCTGAGAATTGTCGCCCGTGGGGGCGGCCGTGTCAGCAGTCTTAGTCGCTGTATCCGCGCCACCGGCGGATGCAGCGGCCACGCCCGTGCCTGCTCCTGTGGCTTTCGCGGTCCCCTTGTTGCGCCGGCGACGGTTGTTGCGGGCACGGCGTTTGGGGAAGTTGCGCAACAGCTCGCGCGCGAGCGCCGGGGGCTTGCGCGCCATCCGCGTGCGTGCGCCGCGCAGCGCCTCCTC
>JBAUXH010000081.1:0-28481 GCA_049584155.1 Solirubrobacteraceae bacterium | reverse complement strand
CACCAGCGCCGTACCCGCCGCGCTGCCCGCCACCACGGCTGCCGCCGGGCGGGCCCAGTTGCGAGGATCGCGCATCGCCGAGAGCTCCCACGCCTCCAACTCATCTACGGCCAACTCGGTGATGCTCTGCAATGCGCCCTCCAGGCGCAGCGTGAGATCCTCGGGCGGCTCCACTGGCGAAAGGGCTTCGCGCAGCAGGCTCTCGAAGTTGGAGGCTGCCTCACTCATCGGCGCTGACGTCCTCCCCATCGGCCTCGTTGACGAGCCCTTGCAGCTGTTTGATCGCGCGATGGATCAGCACCTTCGTCGCACCGTCGGAGCGACCGAGAGCGCGCGCGATCTCGCGATTGTCCATCCCCAGCGCGAAGCGCATGATCAGCGCCTCGCGCCGGTCCTCCGGCAGGCGGCTGACTCCGTCGAGTACCTGTCGCGCCTGCTCGCGACCCTCGACCAGCTGCTCGGTAGTGTGCGGCGCGATCAGCGTCGTCGTGTCGTCGATCGGTGAGGCCGGCTTGCGCGAGCGGTCGCGATACAGGTTCGCGGCGAGGTTGTGCGCGATCCTGATCAGCCAAGGCCGCAGCGGCCGACCGTCGGATTCGCGCTGGGCGCGCTCGAAGTGCCGGTAGGCCTGCAGGAATGTCTGCTCGGTCAGATCCTCCGCGTCGTGATGGTTGCCGACCCGGTAGTAGGCGTAGCTGTACACGTCGCGCAGGTGTGCTCGATATAGGTCGGAGAACTCCGCGTCGAGCTGCGCCTTGGGCTTGTGACTGGCCTGCTCGCTCACTCATCGCACACTATCCCCCACGCTTGGCGGTCGCTCACGCGGCCCGGACCGCGCCGGCTGCATTCGAAGTCTCGTGCGCCTCACCGGGTGCCCGTCCGTCGATCTCGATGCGATCGATCTCGCCGCCGAGCCACTCCCACTGCAGGCTCACGCACGCCCAGATCCGCCGCGTCATCCCGGCCGCCAGTTTGGGAGAGGGCTCGGTCACTGTCGGAAACCGCAGCGGCCTGCCGACCCGCAGACGCACCTTACGAGGACGGATCCACCAACCGCGACGGACCTCTTCGGTGCCGATCAGCGAGACCGGTGCGACGGGTGCGCCGGTCTCCAACGCCAGTCGTCCCACCCCGCGATGGGGCTCGCCGAGCGGCCCCCGGCGCGTGCGGGTGCCCTCGGGGAAGATGACCACGCAATCCCCACGTTCGAGTATCGCCCTGGCGGTTCTCATCGCCTCGCGGTCACCGGCCCCGCGATCGACAGGGAAGGCACCGAGTGCATTTAATACCCACGCCTGCCAGCGTCGCTCGAATAGCTCGCGCTTGGCCATGTAGTAGACGGGCCGGCGCACGAGCGTGCCGATCACGAACGGGTCCAGGAAGCTGCGGTGGTTGGCTGCCAACAACAGCGGCCCCCTGCGTGGCAGGTGCTCGCGACCGATCCTGCTCATGCGCAGGTAGACCAGGAAGAACGGCATCAGCACCGCTCGCGCAGTCCAGTACAAGATTGGGTTCACGCCCTTGTTCAGAGCACGCTCGCGGAAACCTGTCAGGTCGGTGGCGGCGCGCTGAGACGATACGCTCTCAGAGCCGCGGCACATCCGGGGCGCCCGTGCCGAGACCCGATCGATCTGGGTGTCGCTTGCGGCGGGAGCCGCCCGCCGGATGTGTGTTGCATCCATACATTTCGATACCCGTACCCCGGCGCGCCGTTACAGCTGAGACCAGGAAGGCGCCCGAGGATCGTAAGCGGCTATGGGCCGAGTACGAGCACCTCAGCGGCCGGCACGAGGCCCAGACTACGGGCGCCACTCACTTAAGCGCCGGGGAGTCCGGTTCGCTAGCCTACCTATCGTGAACAAGTCCACCATCCGGACGCTGGGTTCCACCGTCGAGGTTGGAACGTGCTCGTGCTAGTGGGTCGGGCGTCCGGGCATCGTGGCCGAGCCCAATTTCACGGCCGACTACAGATGAGCACGCCGGTGATCACGAAGGCGCTGCTGGTGGTTCTGGTGGCAGCTGGAGCGTGCTCCATGCTGGATTCCGCCTCCGCCCTGACAAGTAAGAGCGTTCGCTGCGCAACTGGCGGGGATTTGCGGGGTCGGCTGACCGAGAGGGCTACGAGCTGCACGACGGCACGAAAGGTATCCATCGGCTACTTCATGCAGAGCCCGCCGGGCCAGCACGTCGGCAGCATGGTGGTCGACGGCTTCTCCTGCGAGGGGACCTTCCGTGGGCAAGCGTTTCACATAAGTTGTTCACGAGGGCGGGCTCGAACATGGTTCGTCGGCTTCGCCTAGCATCTGAAACCATGGATCGGTCCTGTGCCGAGTTGCAAAATGGTAGAGCCATGCGCAGGACCGCATCGCCCGCTTCTGACACTGGGCGTATGAGCACTCCAGCTGCGCCTTGCAGAGCGCCTCAACCCATCAAGTGAGCCCGGCGGTACTATCCAAGCCCCGCCGACGTAGCTCAATTGGTAGAGCGCCGGTTTTGTAAACCGGGGGTTTCCGGTTCGATCCCGGACGTCGGCTCTGCTCTGCGTGAGCGCCTGCCGGGGGCACTGGAGGGCATGCTGGACAGCAGTTGGCAGCGCGCTGCCAGACCGAGCGGCGCTATCCGTGCTCAGCTGCAGCCGATCGGAAAGTCGATACCGACGACGGCGAAGGAGGCGCCGTGGCGCGACATGACGAATTCGGGTGTCAGCGACAGGCGCCAACCGCGGAAGGTTTGCAACCGCAGGTGAGGATGGGGATGGCGCTGACCGAGCTCGTGACAACGGTAGAGCGAGAGCCGATGATCGCCGCGAACCTCCCAGCGAAACAATGAAAGCGCGACCGGACACGCGCGGTTGATGGAGATGTGGCGCAGCCGATAGATTTCGACTCCGGTCACGATGGGGTGCTGACACTCGACGGTCCACACCGAGCGGGCTCCGCCGGCGGAGCCGGCATAACAGGCGAACAGCAACATCGCACTTACGACCGCGAGGCGTCCTCTACGGGTCATGTGATTGCGAGGGCGATCATTGCGTTCCTGTCCGCGCCAATGCGCTCTGGAGGTCGCGCGTCCCGGAATGGGGCGGCGGTGGCGATATTACCTACAGCCAGTGGACGGCTGCGCTGATGCTTTCGCAGCGGCCCATGTCGACGATACGCCTCACCGCGGCACGCGGCGCGGCCGAGCGCGAGACAGCCCCACGATTAGCGGGCGAGCGTGAGGCGAACCGAGGCTTTACTGGATGGCCCGCTGCCCAGTCCGAGCGTTTCCGCAGAGATCGCAATCCGGACGTGGCGGCGATGGCGCAGGTAGACGAGCTGGCGACGGGTCAGGCGAAAGCTCTCCGTCGTAGGCCGGGAGGAGACGGGCAGGGAGAAGTAGGCAGGGCCCTCACGGAAGAGAATGCGCGGCCCGGTGATGAGCGTCCCGACGACAGAGCACCCCAGTGGGCAGGACATCCGCACGTGCACGAGACCACGCGGGCCGGGGTGCAGGGTCCCGTGGGTGCGGAGCACGATCGGGCAACGCGCGGAGGGCAGCGGGCCGGGAGACATCGCGGCGACGTCGGGCGTGAGCCGCACGGCTGTGCCGGCGCAGGTCTGCTGGACCCAGGCGAGGCGTTGTCCGTCGAAGTCCGCGGACGGTTCGGTTCGCGACTGAGCGGGGATTTGCTGGAGTTGGGGTTCGGCCATGCCGGCGTTGGGAAACACCACGAGCGCACGGGTGGCGCCGGTGGCGAGGGTGACGAGCTCGAGTGAGGCGTGCGTCCCGGGTCCGGGCGCGAGCGCGACCCACTGCCCGCCGACGGGGCGCAGGGCGCCATCGTAGAAGCAGCCGAGCTGGTGAGGGGTGGAGCTTGAGGGCGAGAGCCACTCGGTCGGAAAGGATTCGCCGCCGCCGTGGCCGAGCTTGGGGCAGGCGGATGTGCCGGCTCCGAGCAGGATGAGCGTGCCGTCGGCCTGCAGCGCGATCGCACGAACGTCGCTTGAGGACGGGACTTCGTAGCTGATGGTCGAGGTATCGCTCGCGGCAACGACGATGCGACGCGTCGCCGATGTTTCGCCGATTCCGTACGCGACGTAGTTGCCAGAAATCTGGAGCGGACCGCCGGCACCGACGATCGTATTCGTGGGTGAGGCGAGCGCGGAAGGCACACTCAGCGCAAGGTAGGAGGGCGAGATCGCATGAACAGGAGGCTGCATGCCGGGCGGGGTGCCGGCACAGAGGTAGGCGACGGTGGGGCCAGCGAGCGAGACGAGAGGGGCGCCGAAAAACGGGGGCTGATCTTCGGTGGAACAGGACGGCAGCGGCGAGGCGTGCCCATCGGCGCCGATCAGGCCACGGTGGGAGATGGAGGTTTCGTAGGGCAGCGCCGGCGCGGGAATGCTCGTGTCACCAGGACCCATCGGGGGCGTCATATTGTTGGCCTCTTCCCAACCGTAGGCGAGGGCGCCGCCCGAATCGCCCGATCCGGTACCGGCGTCGAGGGCGTAGGAGTAGGTGTAGCCGAGCGCCCGAAACGAGACGAGCCGGCGCGTCGCCGAACCGGGTGTCGCGGCGCGGACACCGGCGATGTCCTGCCAGGCGACGCCCCCGTTCCACAGCACGGGCGCGGCGGCGCCCTGCGGATCGACGGCCAGAACATCACCGTCCGCGTGGGTCGAGAGGCTCGACGATAGGAGAGCCAGCAACACCAGGAATAGGCCGGTGCGACCGTTCAGCGCCGCCGCGGGACTCATGCGATTCGCGACACGGCTGTTCGTGCAAAGGCGCACCAGTTGATGTACGTTAGTGCAAGTTCGCACTAATCGAGCGGGCTGGGTCGGGCTCGCGTGAGCTGAGGAAGTGGGGATGGCGATGTATGACTATGTGATCGTGGGCGCGGGCTCGGCGGGGTGTGTGCTCGCGAGCAGGCTGAGCGAGGATCCGGATGTGAGGGTGCTGCTGCTGGAGGCGGGCCCGCCGGATGTCAAGCAGAACATCCATGTGCCGCTGGGGTATTTGAAGCTGGGGCGGACGGAGGTCGACTGGGATTACTACTCGGCGCCGGAGCGGGGGTGCGGGCATCGGCGGATTCCGCTGCCGCGCGGGAAGGTGCTGGGTGGGAGCTCGTCGATCAATGCGATGGTCTACATCCGCGGCAATCCGCGCGACTATGACGAGTGGGGCGTGAGCGGGTGGTCTTGGAACGATCTGCTGCCGTACTTCCTGCGCAGCGAGGACAATGAGCGCGGCGCCTCGCGCTGGCACGGCGCGGGCGGACCGCTGCCGGTGAGCGAGCAGCGTTCGGGCAACCTGATCTCGCGCGCGTGGGTGGACGCGGGCGTGCAGGCGGGGCTGGAGCGCAACGACGATTTCAACGACGGCGAGCAGGACGGCGTGGGCATGTATCAGCTGACTCAGCGAGGAGGGTTGCGCGCGAGCACGGCGGTGGCGTATTTGCATCCGGTGATGGAGCGGGCGAACCTGACGGTGATGCCGTACATGCAGGTACATAGGCTCCTGATCGAGGGTGAGCGCGCGGTCGGCGTGCAGGCGGTGCAGCTGGGCGAGGCCCAAGAGCTGAGGGCCGAGCGCGAGGTGATCGTGTGCGCCGGCGCGTATAACTCGCCGCAGTTGCTGATGTTGTCGGGGATCGGCCCGGCCGAGCAGCTGGGGTTGCGCGAAGTCGAGGTGCTGCTCGATCGCCCGGCGGTGGGAGAGAATCTGTCAGACCACGCGGGGACGCAGCTGGTGTGGACGACCGAGGAACCGCAGAGTTTGCTGCTGGCGCTGGAGCCGGCGGCGCTGGCGGAGTATGAAGCGACGCAGACGGGGCCGTTCGCATCGAATCTGGCGGAGGCCGGCGGGTTCGCGCGGGTCGGCAGGGACGCGCCCGCACCGGACGTGCAGTTTCATATCGCACCGGTGCACATCGTGGACGAGGGGATGAGCGATCCGCAGGGCCACGGGGTGTGGGTCTCACCGTGTCTGCTCACGCCGCGCAGCCGGGGTTCGGTGCGGCTGGCCTCTAACGATCCGACGGCGAAGCCGATTGTGCACAACGAGTTTTATGCGGAGCGGGAGGATCTGCAGAGGATGATCGCGGCATTGGAGTTGGCGCTCCAGATATGTGATCAGCCGGCGATGCGACCGTACTGCGCGGGGCCGTTTACGACGCCCGAGGGGGAGAGTGAGGACGCGTTGCGCGCGCATATCGCGCGGACGACGTTCTCGGTGTATCACCCGGTGGGCACCTGCCGGATGGGCGCGGACGAGGAGGCGGTCGTGGACGAGCAGTTGCGTGTGCGCGGGGTCGAGGGGCTGCGCGTGGTGGATGCATCGGTGATGCCGGTGGTGCCGCGGGGGAACACGAACGCGCCGACGATCGCGATCGCAGAGCGCGCGGCGGATCTGATTCGCGAAAGGGTTGAGACGGCGGCGGACCGTCAGGCCTCACAGCCCGCCGTGGCGTAGCGGTGAGGGCCAATTCGCCCGGGCTCAGGCGCGGGTTCTCGGAGTGGGTGAGCCATAGCCCGCGGCTTCGTAGAACGCGGTCGGCGCCGCTCACCCCAGCCGTTGGCATAGTTGGGAGCGCTTTGAGGGTCGTTGAAGACCTTCGTCAATCCTTCGAAACCTGGCCGCAACCGGCCCGGTCGCGCGGGTGTTGGTAGCGTCGCCGGGCGGTTCTTGGACTGATCGGCGATTGGGGCAACAGGCAATGGAGGGATGGAGCGAGAGCATGGCAATCATGGGTGCGCAGGCACCCCGCACGCGGGCGGACAACGAGCAGACGCGGATGGGGCCGGGATGCACTCTGATGGTTGCGACGTTCCTGGTTATGGCGGCCATTTCGGTGAGCGCACCGGCGGCGCGCGCGCTGACGATCTCACCGCTGAACGGCACGCCCGACGCATCGCCGCGCACGCAGATCAGCTTTCTGGGCATCGACCCGGTCGAGATCCACGACGTCGCGGTCGTGGGCTCGCGCAGCGGGTCTCATGGCGGTCGCTTGAAGTCTTACGTGAGCTCGCCGGGTGCGAGCTTTCTGCCGGCGCGCGGATTTAGCGAAGGCGAGCGGGTGAGCGTGAGCGCGATCGTGGGGAGCTCCCACCACGGGCACCGCGTCGGGAGCACTTTCACGGTCGCCCGGCTGGCTCACTATGGGTTTACACCGATGGGTTCTCCACCGGCGGCGAGGCCGGGGACGGTGCAGAAGTTCGTCTCCCAACCCGGACTTACTCCGCCGAGCGTGCGCGTGACGAATCGCTCGCCGGGGTCCTCGTATGACGACGTGTTCATCACCGCCAATCATGGTTACGGGCAGTGGGGTCCGATGATCTTCGATCGCGCCGGAGCGCTCGTGTGGTTCAAGCCGGTGCCGAAGGGCGAAACGGCGATGGATCTGCAGGTGCAGAGCTATGGGGGGAAACCGGTGTTGGTGTGGTGGCAGGGCTACACCCCGAATCTGGGGATCGGGTTTGGCACGGATGAGATCTATAGCTCGGCGTATAAGCCGGTTGCATCGGTGAGGGCCGGGAACGGCTACTGGGCGGATTTGCATGAGATCCAGATGACCCCCAAGGGCGCGGCGTTTATCACCGCGTATTCACTAGTGGAGGCGGATCTGTCCTCGGTCGGGGGCGCCCATGAAGGCGCGCTGCAGGATGCGCTCGTGCAGGAGGTCGATGTGAAGACCGGGCTGGTGATGTTCGAGTGGCATGCCGATGGCCATGTGGCGCTCGACGACTCCTACGCTGAGGGCCCGATCTCGCACAGCCTGCCGTGGGATTTCTTTCACGTCAACTCGATCTCACTGGACCCCTCGAATGACGGGAACTTCCTGATCTCCTCGCGGAATACGTGGGCGGGCTATGAGATAGACGGGCATACGGGACAGATCCTGTGGCGCCTGGGGGGCAAGCATTCGAGCTTTCACATGGGGCCGGGCACGGGGACGGCTTGGCAGCATGACATCCGCTGGCAGCCTGATGGCACGATCACGCTGTTCGACGACGGGGCCGTCCCGGGCGTTCACTCGCAGTCGCGCGCGATTCACGAGCGGATCGACTGGGCCCATCGCACTGTCCACCTCGTGGGCCGTGAGGTGCGCACGCCGGCGCTGTTGACGGGCAGCCAGGGCAACATCCAGGCGCTACCGGGGGGTGGCTCGTTTGTGGGTTGGGGCGAACGGCCGTACTTCACTGAATTCGGCCCCTCAGGTCAGACGCTGTTCGAAGCGAACATTCCTTATCCGGGCGAGTCCTATCGCGCATACACATACCCGTGGTCGGCGACGCCGGCGAGCCCACCGGCGCTGGCGGTGACTTCGACGGGGGCTGAAGCGAGCATGGTGTATGCGAGCTGGAACGGCGCCACCGGCGTGAGCGGCTGGCGGGTGCTGGCGGGAGCAGATCCGGCGCACCTGTCGGCGATCGCGAGCGTGCCGCGAGCGTCGTTTGAGACGGCGATCCCGGTGCAAGGCCCCCAGCCGGACTTCGCCGTGCAGGCGCTGGGAGCGTCAGGTCAGACGCTGGCGACCTCGCACGTGATCGCTCGTTAGGGAGATCGGTCGGTCGGCAGAGTCAGCCGGCGGTGGTCACTGCCGCGGAGGCGTCTGCGGCCTGATACTCGGCCAGCAGCCGCCGCTCGTCCTCCTTGCCCGGGAACATGAAGAAGATCAGCGCTGCGCCGACCACGATCGCGATCGCACCGGCCCCGTAGGCCCAGTTGGACCCGGACACGAACGAGGAGCTCGCCGCGGCGGTGATCGCGCCCGCGTAGTGCGGGTACTGATGGGCGACCGCTTCGGCGCTCGAGAAGGACTTGGTCAGCGCGTTTTCGATGTTGTTCGTGATCAGCGCTTTGTTGGGCGCCGCGGCGATTGCGCTCGAGACGGAGCTGGCGAAGCCCGCGGTCAGCAGGGCGCCCATGATCGACTGCATGATCGCCCCGCCGAGGTCGCGTTGCAGGTCGGAGGTCCCCGACGCCATCCCCGCGCGCCTGACCGGGACCGAGCCGGTCAGCGAGTGCGAGGCGGGCGTGCCCGCGAAGCCGACGCCGGCGCCGATGAACGCGTAGGCGAGGCCGACCTTCCAGTAGGGGATGCCCGACCGCCACAGCAACAGCATCGTGATGAACCCGAGCAGGCAGAAAAAATAGCCGAGCAGCAGGGTGAACCGCGCGCCGCGCGTCTGCACGAGCTTGGCCGAACGCGGCGCGATCGCGACCAGCAGGAAGGCTGCCGGCAGGATCGAGGCGCCGGCGCCGAGCGTGGAGTAGTGGAGCACGTTCTGCAGAAACTGCTGACCGACGAAGATCGCGCCCATCAGGCTGCCGAACACGACGATCCCGCCCACCGCGGCGACCCAGAACACCCGCCGTGACGCCACATGGAGGTCGTATAGCGGGAACCGCGTGCTGCGCTGGCGCAGGTAGAAGGCGATCAGCGCGATCACCGCCACCCCGCCGAGCGCGAGCGCGAGCGTCCCCTTTTCGGGGACCGGCGCGAAGTTGATCCCCAGCACGAGCCCGGCGACTAGAACGATCGAGAGGATGCCACCGAGGTTGTCGACCGGGTCGGAGGTCTCGTTGACATGGCTGGGCACGAACAGGATCGCCATCACGAGCGCCAGCACTGCAAATGGCAGCGTGAGCAGAAACACCGAGCCCCATGCGTGATGCAACAGCAACGCCCCCGAAAGCAGTGGCCCGAGCGCCGACATCGACGCGCCGATGCCCGACCACAGCGCGATCGGTTTGGTGCGATCCGGCGCCGACCACAGGGCCGTGATCAGCGCCAGCGTCGTGGGGAAGGCCATGCCCGCCGCCAGGCCGCCGAAGATGCGGGCGCCGATCAACACCCCGACGCTCGAGGCGGTCGCTGCAAGGATCGCCGCTGGGATCGACAGGGCCGTCCCCAGGACGAGCATGAGCTTGCGTCCGTAGCGATCGCCCAGCGCCCCGAGGTAGAGCACGGAGGCGGCGAGGCCGAGTGAGAAGCCGACCGCGATCAGGTCGAGTGCGGTCTGTGAGGCATTGAACGCCTTGCCGATATCCGGCAAGGCCGTGTTCGCGACTGTGAGATTGAGGTTGGCCACCGCCGCGACGAGGATCAACGTCGTCAGGACGAGTCCTTGCCGCGCAGGGGCGGGCGCGCCTTCGCCGTTGGGACGGCCGTCCGCCGCCTGCGCGACCGGGCCCAAGGTTATGTCCCCATGTCGAGGTCTGCCATTAGGACGAGAGCAGTTCGCGCTTGGCGGAGGCGAACTCCTCGTCGGTCAGCGCACCACTCGCGTGCAACGAAGCCAGGCGCTCGAGACCTCCGACTGAACCGCTCTGCTCATCGGCAGGATGCCCACCGCCGGTATGTCCGGATATGCCGGCGCGCAGGCTGGCCCCTCCTCGCGCGAGGGAGCCGCGTACGTCGGCCATGCCCTTGCGGATCGTGTCCATACCGCCGGCGTAGTGGGCATCGGGGAATTCGCCGGCGGTCTGGCGGCGCAGCATCTGAGCACCGAACAGCGAAAGAACGGTGATCAGCAGGATGCCGATCAGTTTCTGGGTCGCCTCGATCGGCGCCCAGGCGAAGAGGATCAGGAGTGCGACGGCGACGACACCGAAGGTGATGTCGGGACGGTCGCGCAGATAGGGGGCCAGCGCGTGGCGTGTGGATGTCGCCCAGCGCGAGCGCCCGCCGAGCATGCCGGCGAGCACGACGATTACACCGATGAAGACCATCGCGTCGGCGATGTCCACGAGCACGCTCGTGCTGATCGACCATGCTGCCTCGGCAGCAGGACGCACGGCTTCGGTCGTGGCGAGCGTGTCTACGACCTGATTGCCGATAAGCGTGCGGGCAACGAGGGCGACCAGTCCGGCGCCGACGCAGACGAGGCCGACGTTGAGCAGGGTGCGGCTGCGCCGGCCCCGCGCCAGGCCGATGGCGCCGGCGAACAGGAGCAGCACGAGCAGCGGCAGGATCACCGCGAGACCTCTGAGCACGCGTACGCCCGCTTGCGCGGTTTCCAGGGACTTGGAGCTGATGATCTTTATTTCGGCGACGTTGGCGGGGATTTTTTCGGCGGTGGAGGAGGGCGCGCCGAGGCGCGTGGCGAGGTCTGAGACGATCGGGCGGAGATCGAGGATCACGGCTCCGCCGCCCGGCGTGCGGATCGCACGGCCCTTGTTCTCGATCAGGTTGACGAACTGTTGATGAGTGACCTCGTTGGCGGTCTTCCACAACTCCTGCACGCGCGGGCGCTGCAGGGCGATGACGATGCCTTTTTCGACGAGGCTGCGCAGCCCGCCGGCGGCGGGCCCGGCGAGCGGCTTCAGTTCGGAGGGCAAGCCCGAGCGGATTTCTCCGGCGACGTCGACGTTGGCGTAGAGCTGGTCGGTGAGGTAGGAGGAGAGCTGTTCCTGGATCGCGTGGTTCTCGAGCAGGGCGGTGTTGGTTTCGGTCCAGTAGGAGGTGTCGAGCAACTGACGGTTGGCCCAGACGGCGAAGATGCCGATCACGCTGAGCACGGCGGCCAAGCCGAGCATGCTCCTGACGAGCCACTTGTGCGAGCTCAGCGGAGCCGACGGCGAGGAGTCAGGCGGCGAGCCGCCGGGCGGCGTCGAGGAGCCCGCGGAAGAGGGTCCTGTGGGCATCTGCGCAGTCGGGGTCTCGTCGGGCTGCGCAGCCGCGTCGGAAGGGCCCTGGGACGACTCGTCGCTCATGGCTTTTGAAACCTACTCCGAAGGCTGCGTCGGGGGCAGCAGCGCGCCGATCAACCAGAAGATGGGAATGAAGATCCCAATCACGAACATGACCCAGTGACCCTTTTTGATCGCGGTCAGGCCGAGCACGACCAGCAGGACGAGATACAGGATCCCAAAGCCGACATAGCCTCCCGAGGAGACCGCGAGGGGGGTTGTAACGATCGTCGTCAGCATTCTGGTCCCCCCTTCTCGCCGATCAGCTGCATTCGATCGGCTGTAGCGCTTGGGTGTAGCTGCTCGCCAGCTGTTTGAGAGCGTTTTCCAGCTGTGTGCCGGCGCCGCTGATGGAAAAGTTGGTGGTCAGGTTCGAGAGCACCGCTTTGAGCTGCTGTTCGAAGATCTGGGTGGCCTGCTGGACCTGCTGCTTGCGCGCGGGTTGCAGATCGCCCTGGGCGCCCTGGATCTGTTTGACGTCGTCGACGATCGCGGTCACTTCTGTCTTGACCTGTGGCAGTGTCGCGATCGACGGCGTCAGTGTCTGCAAGGTGGCGATCCTACTCTTTATGTCCGAGCGGGCACTGCAAACCGACTTCTTGGCCTGCTCTTGCTTGGATTCGCCGCAACCCGTCAGTGGGATCATCAGGGTCACGAGCAGCAAGGGAACGCTCGCGATCAGCTTGCGGGCAGGCACGGCGGAGGGGGACGCCGTGATGGACGACGATGCCCCCCCGCCGGACTTGGCTACTCCAAGCAAGTCGCGGTCTCCTACGCCTCGATGGGACGGCCACCGTAGGCGGCCAGTCCGTAGATGATCAGAATGTCGATCGCGAAGACCGCGAGCGACCAGAACGGGTAGGCGGGCATATACATCAGCGCCGCGATCGCGCTGAGGCTCGCGGCGAAGATCCCGAACCAGCGTCCGAACCCTCCACCGGACCAGATCGAGAAGGCGGCGAGAATCTGCAGCGCCCCGAGAACGATCGTGACCCACCCCCAGGTGTTGAGTCCGCTGAGGATGTACTGGGTTTCGTGCACGAAGAACTTCGAATCGTCGACCGCGGCGATCCCGTAGATCACGTTCAGCACACCGGCAATCAAGAGCATGATCCCGGCGAACACCACCCAACCGGCGCCGGAGTGTTCACCCCCACCGGACTCGTACGAACTCGTAGCCATGCCTCACTCCTTTCGGCGATTTGTATGCTCGACATAGTTCGGCCTCGGGTGATAGTCGTCCTGCCTGTGACGGCAAATAACCAGCGTGCCGAGCTGAAACCAGATCGTGCGTAGGTCGAGCCTACGGCCGCCCGCAAATCGCGCCATCGGGATTCAATACGCTCGGGCTTGCGGATAACTACTGAGACGGCTCCCACCCAGGCTCCGACCGTGTTCGTCGGATGCCCTGAGGTCCCCACTGCCGTTGTGCTCGCTATTCGCGGTCGCCGGCGACCGCTGTTCTGTTAGCTTGGCGCCGTGGCCGACACGACCGATCGCCGGGCCGGGGCTGCAGGGATCGTCCTGATCACCCTGGCGGCGGGCCAGTTCCTGATGATCCTCGACAGCTCGGTCATGAACGTGTCGATCGCGACGGTCGCCAAAGACGTGGGCACGACCGTGACCGGAATTCAGACCGCGATCACGCTCTACACGCTGGTGATGGCCTCGCTGATGATCACCGGCGGCAAGCTTGGGCAGATCCTGGGACATAAGCGAGCGTTTGCGATCGGCTGCGTGATTTACGGGTGCGGATCGTTCACTACCGCGATCTCACCGAGCCTGGGGGTGTTGATGTTCGGATGGTCGTTCCTGGAGGGCGCCGGCGCAGCGCTGATTCTGCCTGCGATCGTGGCGCTGGTGGCGTCCAACTTCGGCCGCTCCGAACGTCCGCGCGCGTACGGCCTGGTCGCCTCGGCAGGGGCGATCGCGGTGGCCGCCGGGCCACTGATCGGAGGCCTGTTCACCACGTATCTGTCCTGGCGCTGGGTGTTCGCGGGCGAGGTGCTGATCGTGCTCGTGATCCTCGCGCTCACCCGTCGCATGGCGGACTCGCAGGCCGAGGCGGGAGTGCGGCTGGATCTGATCGGGACGGGGATATCGGCGCTGGGTCTGGGGTTGATTGTGTTCGGGATCCTGCGCGCGGGAGCATGGGGATTCGTGCAGCCCAAGCCGGGGGCGCCCGAATGGATCGGCCTGTCGCCGTCGATCTGGCTGATGCTGGGCGGCGGGGTGGTCGTGTGGCTGTTCCTGCAGTGGGAGAACCGGCGCATCGAGCGCGGGCAAGAGCCGCTAGTCGATCCGGCGATCCTGCGCAACGTGAGCCTGCGCGGCGGATTGACGTCGTTCTTCTTTCAATACCTCCTGCAGGCAGGCCTGTTTTTTGCGGTGCCGCTGTTCCTGTCGGTCGCACTGGGCCTGTCGGCGATCGAAACGGGGGTACGCTTGCTACCGCTGTCGATCACGCTGTTGTTGGCGGCGGCGGGCATCCCGAAGGCATGGCCGAACGCCTCGCCGCGCAGGGTTGTGCAGCTGGGCTTTCTCGCGCTGTTCGCTGGGCTCGTGGTGATGGTCGCCGCGCTGGAAGCCGGCGCCGGCGCGGATATCGTGACCTGGCCGATGCTGCTCGCCGGTTTGGGCGTCGGCGCCCTTTCCTCACAGCTTGGGAGCGTTACGGTGTCTTCGGTCTCGGACGCGCAGAGCGGTGAGGTGGGCGGATTGCAGAACACCGTGACTAATCTCGGCGCCTCGATCGGGACGGCGCTGGCGGGCGCGGTGCTGATCGCCGCCTTGAGCACGTCGTTCTTGACGGGCGTGCAGCAGAACCCGGCCGTGCCTAGCGACGTCAAAGCGAAGGCCGGCGTCGAACTGGCCGGCGGGGTGCCGTTCGTCTCGGATGCTCAGCTGCGTAGCGCGTTGGCGAATACCGATGTCTCGCCGCAGACAACCGATGCGATCGTGCACGAGAACGAGACCGCACGCCTGGCCGCATTGCGCTCATCACTGTCGGTGCTGGCGCTGATCGCGCTGATCGCACTGCTGTTCAGCCGTGGGGTCCCGACCGAGCAGCCGGCCGCGGCGGCGGCTCGGGAACCCGGGTCGCGAGAACCCGGGCCAGACCCTCAGGCTGCGTGAACGGGAGGCCCGGCCGCCTTGATTTCGCGCGCGGCGGCGCGTAGCGCGAACGCGATCAGGACCAGCGCGAGGCCGCGCACGATCAGGACGATGCCGAAGACGACCGCGAGCGTCTTGATCCCGAATTCCGGCCAGGAGACGATCAGAATCCCGAGCGCCAGGTCGACGAGCGAGGCCAAGAGCAGCCAGCCTCGACCCTCGCGGGTCTCGAAGGCGCCGACGAGACGCAGGACTCCGGCGAGGATCAGGTAGAGCCCGACCGCGAGCGCGACGACGAGGATGCTGTCGCTCGGGTGACGCAGGACGATCACCCCGGCGATCATCGCCAGGGCGCCGCCGAGCACGCCGCCGATGCGCGATCCGGACGGTTGGCCGAGCGCGCCGACGATCAAGAAGACGCCACCGATCAAAAGCTCGATGCCCACGAGCAAGGCGACGACCGTGAGCGTAGGACCGGGATAGGCGATCAGGACGATGCCGCCGACGAGCGAGATAAGGCCGACGATCAGGCCGAGCCACCAGGCCCGCCCTACCACCTCAACCGCTTCCCACTCCGTAGCCTCACTCCCGAATGCTGTGCTCATCGCTTCCTCCCTGTGGTCGGTGCTCGCACGCGAGCACGTTCGCCGCCTGTACGGCGGTCGTTCGTTCCCCGTGGCATTGAACCCTAGGCGCCCGTCGGAACGGCTGCGACCGTAGAAGCCCGCAGTGGCAGTCGCTTATTGGACGTGCAGGCGGTGCGCGGGCTACGCGAGCGGGCCTGCGTACGCACACCGGTGGTCAGGCGGGCGAGCGGCGGCGGCGAAACGCCTCGCCACGAGCACGCGAGACCGCATCGAACGCCACTCGTGCGGGTTTGGGCAGATGCATCCGAAGGGGCGCGGATCGACGAGGTTCTGCAAGACATAGGTAAACCGCACAAGGGAGAGGCATCATGCGTTCATTCAGGCTGGTCCCGGCCATCGTGGCCGCGGCCTCGCTCCTCGCACCGACCGTGGCCGGCGCGAGACCACACAAGCATTCGAACCCCAGCGGTCGGTGCAGCGTCAATCTCAACGTGGCGCCTCGGCAGATCACTGCGGGGGACTCGGTCGTCGCGTTTGGGCGACTTCGCTGCACGCACCCTGCGAATGCGGCGGGACAGACGGTACAGCTGTTCGAGCATGCCCACGGCACGCCCGGTTATACGCTCGCGCAGAGTACGAGCACCGATGCACGTGGGTTCTACGAGCTCACGCAGGCCGGGGTGCAGAGCGACAGCTCGTTCTACGTGCGCTCACATCGTGCCCAGAGCGGGCGCCGACACGTGCGGGTCGCCGCGCAGGTGACGCTCAGCGGTCCACCCGAAGGCACGCAGCTGCTCACCGGTCGCCCCAATCAGGTCACGTTCACCGGCACGGTCAGTCCGGCCGACGCCGGCGCGAGCGTGATCTTGCAACGCCAGAACGCACTCACCGGCAATCACTGGCGACGGATCGACCGCGGCATGGTCGGCCCGGAAGGTGCATTCTCGATCGTGCATACGTTCGTGGTGCCGGGCGATGCGAATCTGCGCGTAATCGTGCGCAGCCACGGGATGAACATCCCCAGCCCGTCGAACGTGCTGACATACGAGGTCTCCCAGGCGCAGAACCCACAACTGACGATCAATGCTTCATCAGATCCGATCTCCTACGGGCAGTCGGTGACGATTAGCGGTGTCGCCACGGGCATGGCGGGCATGGCGAGCCAGCCGGTGACGCTGCTCGCGCGGACGGTGCGCCAGCGCGGGTTCGCGCCGGTCGCCGAGGTCAGCACCAACGCGAGCGGCGAATACACGTTCCCGGCGCAGTCGCCCGTGAACAGCACGTTCTATGAGGTTGCCGCGACCGAAGCACCCTGCGCCGCTAATCCTCACCCGCGCGCATGCAAGGCGATCGTCGACAAGTCGGCCACGCTGTATGAGGGCGTCAAGGATGTGCTCAGCGCGGCGGTCTCGCAGAGCACGATCCCGGCCGGCCAGGCGCTCACGTTCACGGGCACGATCGCGCCCGACCACACCGGACACATCATCTACCTGGAACGCCAAAACGTCGGCAATGGCAACTTCCACGTCGTGGAGGTCGCGACGGTGGGCGCCGGCTCGGCGTACTCGATCTCCCACACTGTCTACGCACCGGGCACAAAGGTGTTCCGCGTGCGCATCCCGGGCGGCCCGGAGAACGAGGGCGCGGCGAGCACGCCGTTTACGATCCAGGTGACACCCGCGCCGGCCTCCTCGCTGACGCCGGAAGGCCCAGGCAACTCGGGGCTGCCGGCCGAAGGCGAACACTAAGGCGCGAGCAGCTCTATCGCGAGCAGCTCTATCTATCCCACAGGGCCCTGTGGCCGTCCCTTCGAGGGGCGGCCACAGGCGCTACGCGGCCACCGCCCGAGCATCCAGGTGCGCGCCGACCTTGCGCTTGACGCGTTGCAGCGCATTGTCGACGGTCTTGGTGTCGCAGGAGAGTTGCTCACCTACCTGCTCGTAGGAGCAGCCGTCGAGGTAGAGCCCTAGCACGCGACTCTCGAGCTCTGAGAGCGCCGTCGAGAGGCAGCCGACGAGCGAGCGCAGCTCCTCGGAGGAGATGACCTGGTTGACGGGGTCGTGCACGGTCGGGCCGGGGAGCATCTGGTCGAGCGTCGGCACGTCGTCGCCGGCCGCGGCGGGGGTCGATGAGAACGAGACGTACTGGTTCAGCGGGGTGTGCTTGTTGCGGGTCGCGGTCTTGACCGCGGTGATGATCTGGCGGGTGATGCAGAGCTCGGCGAAGTTACGAAAGCTCGACTCGCGATCGGTGCGATAGTCGCGAATCGCCTTGTAGAGGCCGACTAGCCCCTCCTGGATGAGATCGTCGGAGTCGCCGCCGGCGAGGAAGTAGGAGGAGGCCTTCAGGCGCACGAACCCGTGGTAGCGCTTGACGAGCCGGTCGTATGCGTTGCGATCGCCCTGCTTGGCGAGCGCGATCAAGAAGCCGTCATCGACCTTGACTTCAGAGTTAGGGTTACGGGAGATTCTCAGTGCCACGAGCAGATCCTTTCTTGGAGCTCTCCGCCTGCGCGGACAGCCCAAATTTGCTCAGTGGCGCACTCCTCCCCTGGCGCCAATGCTTATCATCACTGAACCTTAGGTTCAGCGTTATGTGAGCGCGAGCGTTGCATAGTTGTGGAGCGTTGTCAAGGGGCGCGATCGCGATTCTGCAAGATCTCATACAGCACGGCCGCGGCGGCGGCACTGACCCCGAGCGATCCCACCCGTCCGTGCAAGGGCAGCGCGATCAGCTCATCGCACGCGCCGGCCACTCGTGGTCGCAGGCCGCGACCCTCGCTACCGAGCACGAGCACGACCCCGGCGCCGCGGTAGTCGGGTGTGTCATAGGAGATCGGCGTGTGCTTGGCGACGGCCTCTGCGCTGGCCCCATAGCACCAGCACCCGGCCTCTTTGGCCTGCCCCAGGAAGTCGGCGAGGTTGCGCACCCGCGCGACCCTAAGGTGCTCGAGCGCACCGGCCGAGGCCTTGCAGGCCGCCGGGGTCACCTCGGCCGCCCGGCGCTGCGGGATCGCCACACCGCTTGCCCCGGTGCACTCGGCGGTGCGAGCAATCGAGCCGAGGTTCTGCGGATCTTGCACCTCGTCGAGCGCGACCACTAGCGGCTCGCAGCCAACCAGCAGCTCCTCGGCGGAGACGTATGGGTAGCCGCCGGCCTGCGCGCACACACCCTGATGGGCGGGGGAGCCGCAGCGGCGCTCGATGTCTGCGGCCGAGCTCGTCTGCACACGCACGCCGGTCAACCACGACTCGCGTGCGGTGCTCTGCGTAGCCCAAACCTCACCGATGCTGCGCGCGCGGCGCCCGCGCAGCGCCTCGCGGACGGCGTTGCGCCCGTACAGGATCACCGCTGGCCGGTCTGGATCAGCTCGGCCCCGTCAGAGCCGTCGCGAATCTCCCATCCGCGCGCGCGCAACTCCTCGCGCAGACGGTCGGCCGTCTGAAAATCGCGCTCGGCCCGAGCCTGCTCGCGTTGCTGCAGCAGCGCCACCGCCTCGGGGTCGATCGCCGCCAGATCACCGGCCACTCCTGCGGGCTGCAGTTCGCCCAATCCGAGCACGGCGAGCATCTCGCGCAGGTCCGCGTCGCCGACCGGTGCGGTCTCCTCGGTGCTCTCGCCGGTGCGACGGTTGGCCTCGCGCACCCACTCGAACAGCGATGCGAGCGCCATCGGCGTGTTGAAGTCTTCGGCGAGGGCGTCGAAGAACGCGTCGCGATGGTGGGCCATCTCCGCTGGGCTAGGCCGGTCCGCGTCTAGACGCCCGAGCGCGTCACGGATGCGCCGCACCCGCCGCTCGGCGTCCTTGAGCTCCGAGGGTGAGAACGCCAGCGGTTGGCGGTAGTGCCCGGAAGCCAGATACATGACGACGGCATCGCGGCCGTACTGATCGATGACCCCGTGCAAGGGGGCGATGTTGCCGACGGACTTGGCCATCTTCTCGCCGGTGAACTGGATCATGCCGTTGTGCATCCAGATGCGTGCGAGCTCCTTTCCACGGGCGGCGCGGGTTTGAGCGGCCTCGTTCTCGTGATGGGGGAACACCAGGTCCGAGCCGCCGCCATGGATGTCGAACCCCAGGCCGAGCGCCTCCTCGGCCATCGCCGAGCACTCGATGTGCCAGCCCGGACGACCCGGACCCCAGGGCGAATCCCAGCTGGTGTCCTCCCCGGGCTTGTGCGCCTTCCACAGCGCGAAGTCCAGCGGGTCGTCCTTGCGCTCTGAGCCCTCCACGTCCTCGCCTTGGTCCATGTCCTGAATGTTGCGGTGCGAGAGCGATCCGTAGCCGGGATCGGAGCGCACGCGGAAGAACACGTCTCCCCCGCTCTCGTACGCGTGCCCGGCGTCGATCAGCGCGGAGATGTAGTCGACGATCGGATCCATCGTCTGCGACGCCAGCGGCTCGTGGTCGGGACGCCCGAGCGCCAGCGCGTCGGTGTCGGCGAAGTAGAGGGCGGTCATCTCGTTTGCAAGCGCCTCGCTGGGACGGTCCTGCGCGCGCGCGGCGTCGTAGATCTTGTCGTTGACGTCGGTCACGTTCACGACGAACGTCGTCTCGTATCCCTCGTGCGCAAGGAACCGTGTGAGCAGGCTGAAGACGGCAAATGGGCGGGCGTTGCCGATGTGGATGCGGCCGTAGACGGTGGGACCGCACGCGTAGATGCCGACCTTTCCGGGATCGCGGGGGCGCAGCGGCTGTAGTTCGCCGCTGCGGGTGTCGTGCAGGCGGATCTCGCGCATAGCCGGGCAACCCTAGCGCCCGCCGTCGCCCCTACGCCGTAATCCGGTGCGGCTCCGCTCTTCGTAACCTGCCGCGAGTCCTCTCAGTCGGCGTGGCCGAGGCCGGCGGTGGCGAGCGCCGCGACGCCCTCGCCGCGCCCGACGAAGCCGATCGTCTCGCCGGTGGTGGCCTTGACGTTCACGTGCGCTGCGGGCAGACCCAGTGTGGCCGCGAGACGCGTACGAATCGCCTGCTTATGCGGCGCAAGTCGAGGCGCCTCCATGAGGACCGTGCAATCCACGTTGACGATCTCATAGCCCGCGTCGAGGACGGTCGCGACGACGGTCTGGAGCAGTTCGATCGAGTCGGCGTCGCGCCAGCGCTCGTCGGTGTCGGGGAAGTGCTCGCCGATATCTCCGAGGCCGGCGGCGCCGAGCAGCGCGTCGATCACCGCGTGCGTCAGCACGTCGGCGTCGGAATGCCCCTCCAGGCCGCGCTCGTGGGGTATCTCGACGCCGCCGAGGATCAGCCTATGACCGGTGGCGAGGCGATGGGTGTCATAGCCGATGCCGACGAGGGACCTCATGCGAGGACCGCCCCGATCGGCTCCAGCCGGCGCGTGCGCTGTTCGAATACACACAGCCCTGAGATCCCCACGCGCTCGAGCAGCTCCAGCGCCTGGTCGTAGTCCGCGCCGACGTCCTCGGGCCGATGGGCGTCGCTGGAGAGTGCCACGGGCGCGCCGGCTTCGACGCACATCTCCAGAAACGCCTGCGCGGGATAGAGCTCGCGCGTGCGCTTGCGCAGGCCAGCGGTGGATACCTCCACCGCGATGCCCACTTCGGCGATCGCCTCGATCGCCGGCTCGTAGTAGCGGCGCAGATCGCCCTCCGGCTGCGGCCGATCGGGGTGGGCGGGACCCCATACCTTGACCAGGTCTGGGTGGGCGAGGATGTCGAACAGGCCACTGCGAGCCGCCTCGGCGAGCGTCTGGAAGTAACGCTCCCAGATCTCCTCGGCGCGGTGCCCACGATCCCACACGCTGTAGTCATCCATATCGATCGAGTGCTCGCGTAGGAAGTGAACGGAGCCGACGACATAGTCGAAGTCGCGCTCCTGGAGCAGATTGGCCATGCGGTCCTCGGCGCCGGCGACGAAGTCGGCCTCGATCCCGAGCCTCAGGTCGGTGTGCGCGCGCACGAACTCGCAGTAGGCGTCGAGGTCGTCGATCGCGAATTCGCGCCACAGTGGGTGCTGCCAGACGGCGAGCGCCTGCTGGAAGCGGTAGACGTGCTCGGAGACGCCCAACTCGGCGATCCCGCGCTCCTCGGCGATGGAGCGGTAGCGGGAGACGTTCTCCTCGGTGAAGTGATCCTCGGGACGAGCGTCGAGGTCGTCCGGGCGCAGGTGCAGGTGGTAGTCGGTGAGCATGGCGCGATTCAAGCAGAGGCGATCAATAGTTCGGCGAGCGAGAGGTCTAGCGGTGTGGTGATCTTCAGATTCTCGCTGCCGCAGGGCACGATCGCCACGCGCCCTCCGAGGCGCTCTACGAGCCAGGCGTCATCGGTCGCCTGCGCGAGGATCTCACTTGGCACGTCGAGGGCTCGCTGCAGGGCGCCGCGACGGAAGACCTGGGGTGTCTGCACGGCCCATAGCGCCGAGCGGTCGAGCGTCTGGACGACGACGCGGTCGCTGACTCGCTTGATCGTGTCTACCACCGGCGCGGCGGCGATCGCGCCATCCAGGTCATCCGCGCCGACGAGGGTTTCGAGCGTCGCCTGCACAAGTTCGGCCGAGGCCAGCGGCCGCGCCGCGTCATGCACAACGATTACGTCCTCAGGATCGCCCGGGCCGGATGCCTCGAGCGCACGCGCGACCGACTCCGAGCGCACGGCGCCGCCCTGCACGCCGATCGTCTCGGCGGGGACTGGGACCCCCGGCGGCAGCGCGACGACGATGCGTTCGATGCCACCCGTGGCGAGCATCAGATCGACGCTCCACTGCAGTAGGGATCGGCCGGCCAGCTCGACGAGCGCCTTGGGACGATCGGCGCCCAGGCGCTCACCGCTGCCGGCGGCGAGGATCAGAGCGAGGGCCATCGCGGTGCAGGCGCTGGAGGTCGGGATCTGAGACGGGGGACTGCCATCGCGCACGCGGCGAACCTTCCGCGCCTACCGACGCCGCGTGCGCGATGAGAGCCTCGCTACTCGGCCATCGCCATCTGGCTGGAGGCGGAGGTGGCGAGCAGCTCATCGAGATAGCTCTCGGCCTCCTCCTCGTCCTTGTCGAGCGCATACATCAGCTCGGAGGCGAGGATCTTCTTGGCCCTGGTGAACATCTGCTTCTCACCGGTCGAGAGGCCCTTCTCTGACTCGCGCAGTGAGAGGTTGCGCACGACCTCGGCCAGCTCGTAGATGTCGCCGGTCTTGATCTTGTCGCGGTTGTGCTTGAAGCGGCGGTTCCAGTTCTTGGGCATCTCCGAGACCTCTGCCTGCAGCACATCCAGCACTTTTTTGACCGTCTCTTCGTCGATCACCCTGCGCAGACCGGCGAGCGCGGCGTTTTCGCTCGGCACCCTGACCGTCATGTCGTTGTGGAGGATCTTGATCGTGAGGTACTCGCGTGTTTCGCCGAGCATCTCCATCTCCTCCTTGCCCTCCACCTTCCCTGCGCCATGGTGGGGGTAGACGACGTTGTCGCCGAGCTCGAACTCGATGAGCTCTACTTCGCGGGTAGCCTCGATCTGCTCGAGTAGCGCCTCGGCGCTCTCCTCGGAGTCGACGTCTGTGGATGGGGCCTCGATTGCTTGTGCGGGAATGGTGTCCTCCTTCGTTTGTGGCTGCCCGTCGGGCTGCCCTGTCAAGTCTGCGCTGCTAGGTCTGCAGGTAGCGGTCCACGAGGTTGATCTCCTGCAACCGGCGCATCCCCTCGCGGATGTCTTTCGCCCTGATCTCCCCCACGCCCTCGACCGCCTCCAACTCGGAGTCGGTCGCGGCCAGCAGCTCGTCCAGCCCCCCGAACTCCCCGACGATCTGGCTTACGACCAGCTTCGGCAGCCTGGGGATCCTGCCCAGCACGCGGTAGCCGCGCGGGGAGACGGGATAGTCGAGCGTGTTCAGCTTGCGGTCATACCCGAGCAGCTCGGCCAGTCGGCCAAAGTCGAGCAGGTCTTGGTGGGCGAGTCGCCCGATCTCCTCGAGCGCGGCCCCGAAGGCCTCGTCGGAGTAGGCGGAGAGGTAGTCGCGCACGAGGGCGGCCTTCTCGGCCGCCGCGCCGACCATCGTCTCCTCTAGCTGCATCTCGATCAAGCGGCCCTCTGAGCCGAGCTCGACGATGTAGCGCTCGATCTCAACGGCCATGCGCGTGACGAGCTCCGAGCGCTGCAGCACGGTGAGGACGTCGTGCAGCGTCGCTCCACCCTCGAACTCCAGGGCGGTCAGGCGCGTGGAGACCTGGTCCAGGCGGGTGCGGTACTTGTCGAGCGTCGCCAGCGCCTGGTTGGCCTTGGCGAGCACGACGGGGATGTCAGCGAGGATGTACTTGACGCCGTCCACGTACAGCGAGACGACCTCGCGCCGCTGGGATACCGCGATCACGAGCGCGTCGGTCTGCTTGGAGACGCGCTCGGCGGTGCGATGGCGGGTGCCGGTCTCGTGGGAGAGGATCGTCGGGTCGGGCATCAGCTGGACGTTGGCCATCGCGATCTTCGTCGCGTTGGCGTTGAGGATGATCGCTCCGTCCATCTTCGCGACCTGGTAGAGGAACGCCGGGGTGTAGTCGATCTCGAGCTTGATCCCGCCCGAGTTCAGGAAGCTCAGGTCCTCGGGCTCGCCGATCACGATCAGGCCGCCGGTGCGGGCGTGCAGGATGCTCTCGATTCCCTCGCGCAATGCCGTGCCGGGCGCGATCATCTCCAGCGCCCTCATCAGCCCCGGCTCCGGTCTAGCTACTACGTCTGTATCGAATTCATCACCGGATCGTGGAGCCACAGAGGCCTATTCTACGGCATTGAGCCATTTTTCAGCCTTCTCGCGGCCCTCGCGCCACCGCCGAGGGCCAGGCGGCAGCGTCTACGCGGCGACCTGGGCCGGACGATTCGCCTCACTGGAAAGAGCCGTCGTGAGAGCTTCGCGCAGCGTGGCGACCTCATAGGCACCGGAACCACTCTCGGCGGGGGCGATCGTGTCCTGTAGACCATGTTTGGCGGCCTCTGCAAGGCGACGCTCGGGATGTCCGACCCAGCGCAGCTCGCCCGTGAGGCCAAGCTCGCCGAAGCAGGCCCGCGGAGCGGGTGGGTGGGCTTCTCGAATCGGCACGCCCCGAGCCGCGCTCGCGACGGCAAGCGCGACCGCCAGATCGCAGCCGGGCTCGTCCACGCGTACGCCCCCGACGACGTTCACGAACACATCCGAGCCTCCCACCGCGACGCCTCCGTGACGGCCGAGGATCGCTAGGACCAGCGCCATGCGGTTGCGATCCAGGCCCGAGACGACCCGGCGCGGCTGCTCGAGCTCGGAGGGGGCGACCAGCGCCTGGACCTCCACGAGCAGCGGTCTCGAGCCCTCCATCGCGGCCAGCACCACACTCCCAGCGGCGCGAGTGGCACCGGCGACGAACCGCGCGGAGGCGTCGAGCACCTCCACGAGACCACCCTGGCGCATCTCGAACAGGCCCGCCTCGTTGGTCGAGCCGAAGCGGTTCTTCAGCGCGCGCAGCTCACGGTAGGGGCGCTCGCGCTCGCCCTCGAACTGCAGCACGCAGTCGACAAGGTGCTCGAGCACGCGCGGTCCCGCCAGGGCGCCGTCCTTGGTGACGTGTCCGACGAGGATGACCGCGATGCCCCGCTCCTTGGCTAGCTCCATGATCCGTCCGGTTACCTCGCGCACCTGTCCAACCGCGCCCGGTGCGCCGGAGAGCTCGCCGGAGCGCAGCGTCTGCACCGAGTCGATCACGCACACGCGCGGAGGGTCACGGGCGAGCGTCTCGAGCACCGTCTCGAGATCGGTCTCGGCGAGGATCGGCACCTCCAGGGCGCACGGCCCGAGGCGCTCGGCGCGTAGACGGACCTGCTCGGCGGACTCCTCGCCGCTGACATACAGCGTGCCGTGCCCGGCGCCCGCGAGGTTGCCGAGGGCCATGTTCGTGAGCGTCGACTTGCCGATCCCGGGCGAGCCGCCGAGCAGCACGAGCGAGCCCGGCACGAGCCCGCCGCCGAGCACGCGGTCGAGCTCCCCAATGCCGGTGGAGAGGCGTCGTTGTGCCGCGGTGGCCGTCACATCGCGCAACGGGCGCGGACCAGGTGAGACCTCGCCCTCAGTGCCGACGCGTCGCCCCGCGCGAGCACCCGCTCGTTTCCCGCCGCGCGCAGCCGGACCTCCCGAGCGAGCGACTACGCGTTCCTCGACGAGCGTCCCCCACGCTTCGCATCCGGGGCAACGCCCATGCCACTGCGGCGACTGGAAGGCGCACTCAGAGCAGGCGTAGATCGTGTCGCGAGCCATTCCGCCCAGCCTACGCGGCGGCGGGGACGGCTCCTATTGATCCGCGGACGGCTTCTATTGATCCGCGGGCGGATCCGAGACGGGCGTGCTGTCGTCGCCCTCGCCCTCGACGAGCTCGGGATCATCGCCCTCGCCGCCGCCGACGGTGACGGGGGTCTTCTGCTTCTTAGGCTTGACGATCGTCAGCCGCACCTCGTTCTCCTCGCCCTCGGGGGCGGGGTCGACGACGACGGTGGCACCCGGCATGAGCTGCTCGCGCAGCACGAAGTCGGCGAGCGGGTCCTCGATGTAGCGCTGGATCGCGCGGCGCAGCGGACGGGCGCCCATCGAGGGGTCCCAGCCCTTCTCGACGAGCATGTCCTTGGCGGGATCGGTCAACTCCAGCTGTAGCTCGCGTTCGGCCATCGACTCGCGGATGCGCAGCAAGAGCAGCTCGACGATCTGCTTGATCTCCTCCTTCTGCAGCTTGTGGAAGACGATCACGTCGTCGATACGGTTGAGGAACTCGGGCCGGAAGACCTTCTTGAGCTCCCCCATGATGCGGTTCTTCATGTCGTCGTAGGTGATGCCGGTCTCGTCGTCGGAGACGGCGAAGCCGAGGGGCGTGTTGCGCGCGATCTCCGCGGCGCCGATGTTCGAGGTCATGATCACGATCGCGTGGCGGAAGTCCACGGTGCGCCCTTGGGCGTCGGTGAGGCGACCGTCCTCGAGGATCTGCAGGAGGATGTTGAAGACGTCCGGATGGGCCTTCTCGATCTCGTCGAGCAGCAACACCGAGTAGGGCTTGCGCCGCACGGCCTCGGTCAGCTGACCACCCTCGTCGTAGCCGATGTAGCCGGGAGGCGAGCCGACTAGGCGCGAGACTGCGTGCTTCTCCATGTACTCGCTCATGTCGATGCGGATCATCGCGTCGTCGTCGCCGAAGAGGAACTCGGCGAGGGTGCGCGCGAGCTCGGTCTTGCCCACGCCGGAGGGGCCGAGGAAGATGAATGAGCCGGTCGGGCGCTTGGGGTCCTTCAGGCCCGCGCGCGAGCGGCGGATCGCCTTGGAGATGACCTCGACGGCTGGGTGCTGGCCGATGACGCGCTTGTGCAGTTCCTCCTCCATGCGCATCAGCTTCTGCGTCTCGGCCTCGGTGAGCTTGAAGACGGGGATGCCGGTCCACATCGAGACGATGTCGGCGATCTCCTCCTCGCCGATCGCGGGACGCTCGCCGGACTCGCCGGCTTCCCACTCTTCCTCGAGCTCGCGTTTGCGATTGGTCAGCTTGCGCTCCTGGTCGCGCAGCGCGGCTGCCTTCTCGAACTCTTGGGCCTCGATCGCGGCCTCCTTCTCGCGGCGCGTGGACTCGACTTCGCCTTCCAGCTCACGGTTGGCGGGCGGGGAGGTCATCGACTTGATGCGCATCCGCGAGGCGGCCTCGTCGATCAGGTCGATCGCCTTGTCGGGCAGGAAGCGGTCGGAGATGTAGCGGCTGGCGAGTTCGCCGGCGGCGCGCAGGGCCTCGTCGGTGATCTGCACCTTGTGGTGCTGCTCGTAGCGGTCGCGCAGGCCCTTGAGGATTTCGACGGTCTGGTCGATCGTCGGCTCCTCCACGCGGATCTGCTGAAAGCGACGCTCCAGGGCGGAGTCACGCTCGAGGTACTTGCGGTACTCGTCCAGGGTCGTCGCGCCGATCGTCTGCAGCTCGCCGCGCGCCAGGGCGGGCTTGAGGATCGAGGCGGCGTCGATCGCGCCCTCGGCAGCACCCGCGCCGACGAGGTTATGGAGCTCGTCGATGAACAGGATGATGTCCCCGCGCTGGGTGATCTCCTTCATCACCTTCTTCAGGCGCTCCTCGAACTCGCCGCGGTACTTCGAGCCGGCCACGAGCGCGGCCAGGTCGAGCGTGTAGATCTGCTTGTTCTTCAGTAGCTCGGGCACGTCGGCGGCGGTGATGCGCTGCGCCAGGCCCTCGACGACGGCGGTCTTGCCTACGCCGGGCTCGCCGATCAGCACGGGGTTGTTCTTGGTGCGGCGCGAGAGGATCTGCATGATCCGCTCGATCTCCGTCTCGCGCCCGACGCAGGGGTCGAGCTTGCCTTCGGCGGCGAGCTTCGTCAGGTTGCGCCCGAACTGGTCGAGCAGCTTCGAGGACTTCTTGCCCTCGGCCGGACCGGGGCCGGAGCCCGCTCCCGCGCCCGCGCCCTGTCCCTGACGGCGCCCGCCGGGACCGGAGAGCATGCGGATGACCTCGTTGCGGATCTTCTCCGAGTCGGCGTCGAAGTCGAGCAGGATGCGCGCCGCGACGCCCTCGTTCTCGCGCACGAGCCCGAGCAGGATGTGCTCGGTGCCGATGTAGTTGTGGCCCAGTGAGAGCGCCTCGCGCAGGGCGAGCTCGAGGACCTTCTTCGCGCGCGGCGTGAAGGGGATCTGCCCAGAGGTGACCTCCTCGCCGGAGCCGACGATGCGCACGACCTGCGCACGGACGCGCTCGACGGTGATGTCCAGAGACTCCAGCACGCGCGCGGCCAGGCCCTCCTCCTCGCGCAAGAGGCCGAGCAGGATGTGCTCGGTGCCGATGTAATTGTGCTTGAGCGTCCGCGCCTCCTCCTGCGCAAGAACGACCACCTGCCGGGCCCGTTCTGTAAATCGCTCGAACATGGTGTGATTCCTTCCTGCGAGGACGGTGCCTCAAACGCTATGTCGTCTGCTCTGGCTTCATGCGCAGTCTACCAACCGGCCCCCCGGAGCCTGCCGGGTGGCTTGGGATGGGGTAGTTCGACCCCGCACATGTGCGGCATAAAGGTTGGCCGCGTGCTTGAAGAAAAGGCTGATGGTGTGGGACCCGCACATGTGCGGGTCCCCGGCAGGCACATGTGCCTGGCGTAGACGAGCCGC
>JBAUXH010000080.1:0-3648 GCA_049584155.1 Solirubrobacteraceae bacterium | reverse complement strand
CTCGACTGGCTGGTCTCGATCCCGTGGTCGAAGCGCTCGGAGGAGCGGCTCGACCCGATCTTCGCGCGCGAGGTGCTCGACGAGGACCACGCCGGGCTCGAGGACGTGAAGGAGCGGATCGTCGAGTACCTGGCGGTGCGCAAGCTCCGCGAGGAGCGCGGGATCGCCGAGGACAAGCGCTCGGGAGCGATCCTGACCCTGATCGGCCCCCCCGGGACCGGCAAGACCTCGATCGGCGAGTCGATCGCCCGTGCGCTGAACCGCGAGTTCGTGCGGATGTCGCTCGGCGGGGTCCGCGACGAGGCGGAGATCCGCGGCCACCGCCGCACCTACATCGGCGCCCTGCCGGGCAGGCTCGTACGTGCCCTCAGGGATGCCGGGACGATGAACCCGGTGATCCTGCTCGACGAGGTCGACAAGGTCGGTGCGGACTGGCGCGGAGACCCCTCCGCGGCGCTGCTCGAGGTCCTCGACCCCGCGCAGAACCACTCCTTCCGCGACCACTACCTCGATGTCGAGCTCGACCTCTCGCAGGTCATGTTCCTCGCTACCGCCAACGTCGCCGACACGATCCCCGGCCCGCTCCTGGACCGCATGGAGGTGATCCGCTTCGACGGCTACACCTCCGAGGAGAAGCTCGCGATCGCCAAGGGCTACCTGTGGCCGCGCCAGCGCGACCGCAACGGCCTACGCGAGGACGAGGTAAAGATCTCCGACGAGACCCTGCGCACGATCATCTCCGAGTACACGCGCGAGGCGGGAGTGCGCAACCTCGAGCGCGAGCTAGGGACGGTGCTGCGCAAGACCGCCACGAAGATCGCCTCGACCCAGAGCCGGGCCGAGACCGACGCGGCCGGCGCGGCGCGCGAGACCGACGCACAGGGCACCGCGCAGTCCAGCGCCGAGAGCAACGGCAAGGTGCCCGACGGCGAGGTCAAGAAGGCCGCTAAGAAGGCCTCGAAGGCCAAGGCCGCGAAGGCCACAAAGCAGGCCCCCGTGAAGATCGACCTGGAGACCGTGCGCGACGCGCTCGGACGCCAGAGGTTCTTCCAGGAGTCGGCCTCGCGCACGGCCACGCCCGGTGTCGCCACCGGACTGGCGGTGACTGGCACCGGCGGCGACGTGCTGTTCGTCGAGGCCACCGCGATGAAGGCGGGAGAGTCCGCGCCCGGCAACGCCCTCGTGCTGACCGGTCAGCTCGGCGACGTGATGAAGGAGTCCGCGCGCATCGCCCTCTCCTATGTACGCGGGCATGCCGAGGAGCTCGGCATCGAGGAGAGCGCCTTCGAAGGGCAGGAGTTCCACGTGCACGTCCCCGCCGGGGCGATCCCCAAGGACGGCCCCTCAGCGGGCGTGACGATGGTCACCGCGCTGGCCTCGCTGCTCTCCGGTAGGCCGGTGAAGCACACGGTCGGCATGACCGGCGAGGTCACGCTGCAGGGCCGCGTACTGCCGATCGGCGGGCTCAAGCAGAAGGCGCTCGCCGCCCACGCTGCCGGCCTCACCGACGTGATCCTGCCCGAGCGCAATCGCGGGGATCTCGACGAGATCCCCGAGGAGGTGCGCGAGCAGATGGCCTTCCACCCGGTGATGACCATCCAGGAGGTCCTCGATCGGGCGCTCGAGCCCGCTCGCGTGGATACCGGTCACAAGGCCGCGGCCTCGGTCGCCTCCTAAGGAGTCACCCGACATGTCGCGTCCGCCCGTGACCCGCAGGTGTCAGCCCGTTCCAGTCGAGGTTCGCGAAACCGCGAGCCTGCTGGAGCGGCGCTGGCAGCTGTCGATCATCTACGCGGCGCTCACCGGCGCGCTGCGCTTCAACGAGTTCGCCGAGGCCGTCGCCGGGATCTCCCCGCGGATGCTCGCAGAGCGCCTGCGCGACCTCGAGGCCGCGGGACTGGTCGAGCGCACCGTCATCCCCTCCAGCCCGCCAACTGTCGAGTATCGGCTGACCGAGCGTGGGCGGCGTCTCGGGCCGCTGATCGAGGCCATGCGCGCTTACGCCGAGGAGCCGGTGGGCTGAGCTCTAGACGGTTGCCGGAGCCGCGTCTGATTCCGCAGGACTGCTAACTCCCACGAGCTGCCCGCCCGCGCATTCAGACGCGTGCACGTCCACCTGCGGATTGCGAATCCCCGCGACCCCGACCACGCCCCCGAGCGCGACGAGCGCCGCGGCGATCATCATGCCGAGGTGGAAGCTGTGCAGCGAGGCCTGCTGCGCGGCGACGCTGATCGCGTGCGCCTGCGCGGCGGGTACGCCGTGGACGTCCGGCTGCCCCAGCGGCAGCCGCTTGGCCTCGCGCACGGCCGCTTGCGCGGCGCCGCCGAGGGGAGTGTCTTGCAGGCGGCTGTTCATCGAAGCGATAAACGAGGAAGCGATCACGGCCCCGACGGAGGCCGTCCCCAGCAGCCCCGCGACGCGCGCGATCGCGTTGTTAACGCCCGAAGCGATCCCCGCCTGATGCTCTGAGCCGGCGAGCACCGCAGCTGTGAGGGGCGCGACGGTCATCGACAGGCCGAGCGAGAACACGAGCAGCGGGGGCAGCACTTCGGAGACGTAGTCGGCCTTCACGCCCACGCGCTGGAACAGCAGCAGCCCCGCCGCCGCGATCAGCGGGCCGGCGCCCATGAAGAAGCGCGGGCCATACTTGTCCGCGAGCGCCCCAAAGCGGCGGGAGAGGACGAACATGACAATCGTTACCGGCAGCGTCGCCAGTCCGCTCTTCAGCGGCGTATAGCCGCCGATCTGCTGCAGGAACAGAATCAGGAAGAAGAACAAGATCGCGAGGCCCGCGTACATCGCGAACGTCTCCACGTTGCCCGCCGAGAAGTTGCGCCGCCGAAACAGCCCCAACGGCAGCATCGGCCCGGCGGCACGGGACTCGTACAGCAGGAACATGACCAGCAGTGCCACGCCCGCGATCAGCGGCACGATCACCGCGGGGCTCGACCAGCCCAGGCGCGGCTGCTCGATCAGGGCGAACACGGGGCCGCCCAGGCCGAGCGCACACAGGATCGCGCCCGTGTAGTCCACGCGCCGAGCCGGGCGGGCGGGGTCCTCGTCCCGCGGCGCACTCGCGGGAATCGCCACCAGGATCAGCGCCACGCACGCGATCGTCAGTGGGATGTTCATCAGGAAGATCAACCGCCACGACCCGAGCGCCAGCAGCTCGCCCCCGGCCAGCGGGCCGAGCACGCCCGCGATCGCCCCCCATGCCGTCCAGCTGCCGATCGCCGCCCCGCGCTCGGACTCGGGGAACGTGTTCACGATCACCGCCAGCGAGCTGGGGACGAGCAGCGCACCGGCCACGCCCTGCAGCGCCCTGGCGGCGACGAGCACGGCGATACTCGGCGCCAGCGCGCAGATCAGCGAGGCGGCCCCGAAGCCCGAGACGCCGATCGCGAACACGCGCCGCTCGCCGAACAGGTCCCCCAGCGAGCCCCCGATCAGGATCAACGAGCCGAGCGTCAGCAGATACCCATTCACGACCCACTGCTGCGCCGCCAGCCCGCCCCCGAGCGCGCGCTGGATCGTTGGCAGGGCGACGTTGACGACCGTCCCGTCGAGCAGCACGATCCCCGAGCCCATGATGCACGCCACGAGCGTCCAGCGCTTGCGAGCGGACTCCGTGGCGATCGGGGCCATGC
>JBAUXH010000079.1:0-3920 GCA_049584155.1 Solirubrobacteraceae bacterium | reverse complement strand
ATCCCACGGCGACCTCCTGCACGTTCATCGCGTTGCGCATGATGAAGTCCTGCGACGGGGGCTCGGCGGAGAGCCCGGAGAAAAGATTCACGGCCAGGTCGAACGAGCCCCACCAGGCGTTCACGGGTGTGGAGCGCCCGCGATAGGGCGCGCGAAACGCCGCGAGGACAAGCGCGGCTTGTGTCGCTGCGGTGAAGTAGGCGGCGACCTGGGAGGGCTCGTAGCGCACGTGCTCGTCGTCCTCGTCCAACGGCACACTCCAGGACACCTCCTGCGGGGTGGGGTCGATCTCGACCCCACCCGCTAGTTCGCGGACTCCCGCGAGCACCTCGCGCACGACCTCGCCGACGGGCCTGTCCGGGGCAAGCGCGGCGCGGCGCACGCTCCCGTCGCTGTGCTCGACGATCGCCTCATGCGTGCGCAGGTCCAGGCCAACCACGATCGCTCCCGAGCCATCGGGCGCCGGCAGCGCCAGCGTCTCCCAGCCGCGCGCGGTCAGCCGCAGTGCGGCGTGTTGTAGCTGTGGCTCGGGCGGGGCCAGCGCAACGGCGAGCTTGCCCAGGAGCTGGGTGTGCGCGTGCAGCGTGTCGCAGGTCTCGTGCCACTCCGGGTATGCCAGGTTTGGCCACTGCAAGGACATCCGCATACGCTAGCGCTTCTCTACATTCCGCCGATGGAGTTCCGCACTCCTCAGGAGCTGTGCGAGCCTTTCGGCGCGAGCTTGAATGCACCCGTGCCGAAGTCCTGGTTACAGGTCATCGTCGTGCGTGTGTCCCGGCAGGACAGGCTTTGCGGGAAAACGATTTGCTGACCTCTCGGCAGCGTTTGGCCGCGACGCGCAAGTTTCAGTTTGATCACTTTCGCGTGGCCGGTAGGGCGCAGTCGGTAGGCCCGCCCGGAGGCGACCTGCTCGCAAGCGATGTTGTTCGGGGACGGCGTCCACAGACAGCGGATGTTGCCGCTCGGAGTCGAGAAGTGGCAGGGCATTTTCAAGCTGTTCGGGCCACTGCACGGAAAGTTGGCGTGCATGGCCCGCGCTCCCGAGGCCATCGCCGACTCGGAGGTGAGTGTCGCGGCGCCTGTCGAGGACACCATGCACAGCGCACCTACACTGAGCCACGCCGCCGAGCGTGAGCGCCACGCGGCACCGATCGTCGAGTCACCGACCTTCATCGGCCGGATTGTCTCACACCCGAATGCCCGTCAAGCCGACGTCGGTCGAGGAATCTCATCCTGCGGCAATCGCCGGAGCGCGCCCGACGCGTATGGTTCGCGGCAACCACCGACGAAGGGCGCAAGCACATGGACGCCGTGAACCACCAGATCAGACTCGCCGCCCGCCCGACTGGGCTGCCGCAGCCAAGCGACTGGTCGCACACTGAGGAGCCGATCCCCGAGCTGGACGAGGGGCAGGTGCTCGTGAAGGTGTTGTATGTGTCGTTGGACCCGGCGATGCGGGGCTGGATGAACGACGCCAGGTCTTACATCCCACCGGTGGGTATTGGGGAGGTTATGCGCGCGCTGGTCGCCGGACGGGTGCTTGCGTCCAAGCACCCCCGTCGGGCGGTGGGCGATTACGTGACGGGCATGTTGGGCGCGCAGGAGTACGCGGTCGTGAACGGCGATGGTCTCGGGAAGGTCGATACGAGCCTGGCGCCACTGCCGACGTATCTGGGCACGCTGGGGATGCCTGGCATGACCGCTTATTTCGGTTTGCTGGACATCGGTCGGCCGGCCGAGGGCGAGACGGTAGTGGTCTCCGGCGCGGCGGGCGCCGTCGGCGGGGTCGCGGGACAGATCGCGAAGTTGAAGGGGGCGCGCACGATCGGGATCGCGGGCGGAGCGGAGAAGTGCGAATACATAGTCGAGGAGCTCGGATTTGACGCGGCGATTGACTACAAGGCGCAGGACGTGCGCGAGGGACTGCGCGAGCACTGCCGTAAGGGCATGGACGTGTATTTCGACAATGTCGGCGGGGAGATTCTCGATGCCGCGCTCGCGCGTCTGGCGCGCCACGCGCGGGTGGTGATCTGCGGCGCGATCTCGCAGTACAACGCGGGCGAGCAGATGGTTGGCCCGGCGAACTACCTGTCGCTACTGGTCAACCACGCGACGATGACGGGGTTCGTCGTCTCCGACTACGGCGATCGCTACTTGGACGGGGCGCGTGAGATGGCCGGCTGGCTGGCTGAGGGCAAGCTGGTCTCCCGCGAGGACATCGTCACGGGCGGTCTGGAGCGCTTCCCGGAGACGTTTCTGGGCCTGTTCGAAGGCAAGAACATCGGCAAGCTCGTGCTGCGGGTCGCCGAGGACGAGTGAGGATCGTGGACCGGTTCGAGTAAGCCTCTAGAGCTTGCGCCCGGCGAATTCGAGCATGTGTTCGAGGTGGGCTTCGAGCGTTTCGAGGTCGTGTTCGCCGGGATAGACGGCGCTGTGGGCGTCGGCTCCGGCCGCGCGCAGCGCGGAGGCGAAGGGGGCGTTCTCGGAGGGATCGGCGATGTAGTCCGAAGCCGCCCCGTAGACGTACGCGCGCAGGCCCAGGCGTGAGATCGTGGGACGGTCGGCGCGCAACCGGCCGTCGAGGCCGTTGAAGAAGCCGATCCAGCTCTCGACCGCCGAGAAGGTCTGCGGGTGCTCGAGTGCGAGGTGCATCGCACCGTAGCCGCCCATCGAGTAGCCGGCGATCGCGCGGGCGCCGCGGGTGGCGAGGGTCGGCAGCATGCGATCGACGAGGCGCTGTACTTCGAGGACGTAGGTTTCATAGTCGGCGGCGCCGTGGTTCGACCATTCGTTGGCCCCGCGCCCGCCCTGGATCATGACCGCGATCGTCGGCGGGATCGCGTGCCGTGCGATCAGCCGGTCGAGCGTGCCCTGCAGGCCGATCTGCAGGAAGGATTCGTCGGTCTGTTCGTTGCCGTGCAGCAGGTAGATGACGGGATAGCGCGCGGCGGTGCTCGCGTAGCCCGGCGGCAGGTAGGCCAGGAAGGAGCCTTCGCCGTGCAGCGCCGCCGAGGAGAAGCTGCTGGAGTCGATCGAGCTACCGGCCGGGTCGCGACTGACGAGCACTGCCCTCGGCAGTGGTTGTGGTGAGACGGCGATCGAGCGCGCGAGTGCGCTCGCAGCGGCGGACTGGGCGGCCGTCGCGCGCATCCCGACGAGGCGTTCGAAGTTGGTGGCACCGTCGATGGCCAACCCGACACATATGGCCACTAGGGCGGCCAGCAGCAGGCTCGTGCCGTATCGCCAGCGTAGAGCTCGCTGTGAACTTCTGGCTCCGGCCAGGCTCGTCTCATCCGCGGACGTTGCGGTACGGCGCGGGAGCGTGGGGACCCACGCGGGCGGCAAGAGCTCAGCGGCCGCTTGGCCCCCACGAGCGCCGGGCCAGGCCCAATCGCCGGTCCCGTCGAGCCATACGTGTGCACGCGTGCTTCTCACGTGCTGCATTGAACGGCGGGCGGGCGTGAATGCCAAGTTCTGCATGAACGCTCCCACCAAGGCGAGCGCTCACGAAAGGGACATCACGACCGCCGGGGTCCTCGTCGCGGCGAGCCCTCGGGCGACTCGAGAGCCATATCGCCAGGCCCTCAGCGCGTGCTCCAGACCTGACCGGTGTCGCCGAACCCAAGCGCGTGCTTGGTCGCTTCGGTGAGGTCGAATTCGCGCCCGGCGACGTAGGGTCCGCGGTCGATGACCCTCACCCGCACCGTGCGCTCGCCGTAGCGCAGCGTGACCTGCGAGCCGCACGGGAGTGTCTTGTTGGCGACGCCCATGGTCGTGCTCGTGAGCTCTCCTCCGCACGCAAGCCCGCCACCGCCGCCGTACCAGGAGGCCCCGGCGAGGCGATACACGTTCAGGCGCCCCAGAGCGCGGTGCGCGGCGGGATCGGAGGCGTCGCCGGCGAAGCGCAGCCGCACGTGCTC
>JBAUXH010000078.1:0-18848 GCA_049584155.1 Solirubrobacteraceae bacterium | reverse complement strand
GCGGTGCTCGCCGCCGTCGGGCGGCTCCGCGACGGTGGGGCCGTGGCCGCCGGGGTGAGCTAAACGGCCCTCGTGCACGCGAGTGCGGATACGCTGCCCGCGTGAGCCGGCGCAAGCAGATCGAGATGTCCGCAGAGGAGGTCGCGGCGTTCTTGGCGCAGGAGCGCACCATCACGTGCGCGACCGCCGGACCACGAGGATGGCCACACCTAATGCCGCTGTGGTATGTCCTGCGCGACGCTCCCACCGGCGAGCCGGGGCCGCGTGTGTGGGCGTGGACATACGGGCGCTCGCAGAAGGTGCGCAACCTCGAACGCGATCCCCGCGCGACGCTGCAGGTCGAGGCGGGGGAGGAGTATGCGCAGCTGCGCGGGGTGATGATCGAGTGCGAGGTGATCATCCACCGCGAGCTCGAGACGGTCGCACAGCTGGGCGGGGCGATTATGTTGCGTAACTCGGTCCCGCGAGAGCAGGAGCCGCTTGAGGAGATGCCCTCGGAGGCGCGCACCGCCGTGGACGCCCAGGCAGCCAAGCGCGTCGGGCTGGAGTTCGTCGAGCGCCGCCGCGCGAGCTGGGATCACCGCAAGCTCGGCGGGATCTATTGAGCACAGCCGGTAAGCGCTCGGCTCATGTCTCGCCCCGACGCCGACCGAGCGCCCTCAGGGCATCAGTCGGTGTGGCCCGCGATACAGGAACGTCACCTCACGCACGTTGTCCTGACCGAGCAGCTGCATCAGCAGGCGCGTCAATCCAAAACCGAAGCCGCCGTGGGGTGGGGCTCCGTAGCGGAAGAAGTCGAGGTAGTAGGAGATCGGCCCGGGGTCTACCTGCTTGTCGGCGGCCTGGGAGAGCAGGACGTCGTGGCGGTGCTCGCGCTGGGCGCCAGTCGTGAGCTCGAGACCCCGCCAGAGTAGGTCAAAGCTGCGCGTCAGAGTCGGATCGTCGGGGTGGCGCATGTGGTAGAAGGGCCGCACCGTCGAGGGGTAGTCGGTGACAAACGCGAACTCGTGGCCGTGCTTCACCGCCACGAGCGCGGATAGCGCCCGCTCGCTAGGGGGGTCGAGGTCGTGCTCGGGGCCCGGAACATTCTCGTGTCCGTCCTCGCGCAGCATCTCCTTCGCGTCCGCGAGCGTGATCCGCGGGAAGGGCACGCTCGGGACGATCACCTCGGCGCCAAACGTCCGCTCGATCTCCTCGCCGTGCTCGGCCTTGACGACCCCGAGCACGTGCGCGAGCCAGCGCTCCTCAAAGGCCATCACGTCCTCGTGGGAGTCGATCCACGCGATCTCCACATCGACGCTTGTGAACTCCGTGTCGTGACGGGAGGTAAACGACGGGTTCGCGCGGAATACCGGGCCGATCTCAAACACCCGTTCGAAGCCACCGGCGATCGCCATCTGCTTGTAGAACTGCGGCGACTGCGCCAGGTAGGCGGTCGTCTCGAAGTACTCGACCTTGAACAGCTCCGCGCCGGACTCGCTGGCCGAGCCCATCAGCTTAGGCGTGTGGATCTCCACGAAGCGTTCGGCGCGCCAGAACTCGCGCATCGCGTGCTCGATCGTCGACTGCACCGCGAAGATCAATCGCCGATCGGGGCGGCGCAGATCGAGATAGCGCCAGTCGATGCGCTTGTCCAGGGCGGAATCGGGCGCGATCGGCAGCTCGGGCTCCGCCAACGAGTCCACGTGCAGCTCCTCCAGCTGTAGCTCCAGCCCACCTAGGTTCACGCGCTCGTCGGCGACGATACTGCCGGTGACCGTCACCGCCGACTCGGGCATGAGCGCCGAGACGGCCTCGTTGAGCTCGCTGGGCGGATCGTCCTTGCCGAGCACGACCTGCACCGCGCCGGCCTCGTCACGAACGACGACAAACTGCACACGCTTTTGGTCGCGGATCGCCTGCACCCAGCCGCGCACGCTTGCGCGGGCGCCAATCTTCGCAGGGAGATCCGTTGTCAGCGTGCGGTCCACGACGAGGACCCTACCTATGCCAGCTCGACCTCGACGGCATGCTCGTCTGACTCGATCGGCTCGAGCTGCTCAATCGCGCCCGCCCCCAGCAGATCACCGAGGCCCAACCGCAGAGCGGACAGCCGCGCGGGGGTGTCATACACGCGCACTAGCCGCACAGGCGCGCGCATCGGACGCTGCGCTTCGGACTTGGCCTTGCGCACCTCGCCCAGCACCTCGGCCGCGACCGTAAGCGCCTCGTCCTCAGCGCCCGCCGGCTCACCCCCGCCGCCGGCGTCCAACTCCGCGCGCAGCTCGGCGGCATCGGGCCATGGCGCCAGGTGGATCGAACCGGGCTGCCACCACGACCACACCTCCTCGCACACGAACGGCAAAAACGGCGCGAACAGGCGCTGGAACACGGAGACCGACAGGCGCAGAGCGCGGCTGACCGAGGCGGCGCCCTCGGGATCGCCGGCGGAGTCATAGCGCCGGCCCTTGACGAGCTCGAGGTAGTAGTCGCAGAACCACCAGAACCGCTCCTCGGTGTGTTGCAACGCACGCGCGTAGTCGTAGGACTCAAACGACTCCGTCGCGTCCTCCACGACCGTGGCCAGACGCGCGATCAGCGCACGATCCAGCGAGCTAGTGAGCTCCTCACCTTGGGGAGGCAGGTCGGCGAGCGCGAACTTGGAGGCGTTCAGGAGCTTCACCGCCAGGCGCCGGCCGACCTTCATCTGCTTGGCGTCGAACGCCGTGTCGGTGCCCGGGCGCCCGTTGGCCGCCCAGTAGCGCACGGCGTCGGCGCCGTGCTCCTCCAGCAGGTGCATCGGCGTGACGACGTTGCCCTTGGACTTCGACATCTTCTTGCGGTCGGGGTCGAGCACCCAGCCCGACAGCGCGGCCACGCGCCACGGCAGCGCGTCCTGGTCCAGGTGCGAGCGCAGGATCGTCGTGAACAACCACGTCCTGATGATGTCGTGAGCCTGTGGGCGCATATCCATCGGGAACACCCGCCCGAACAGATCCTCATCCTCACCGGCCATGCCCACGATCTGAGGCGTCAGCGAGGACGTCGCCCACGTGTCCATCACGTCGGGATCGCCCGCGAAACCCCCCGGCTGCCCGCGCTGCTCGGGGGCGTAACCGTCGGGCACGTCCGTGGAGGGGTCGACCGGCAGCAGCTCGGGCGCCGGGACAAGCGGGCGATCGTGGGCGATGGCACCGGCCGCGTCGATCTCATACCACACCGGAAACGGTACCCCAAAGAAACGCTGGCGGCTGACGCACCAGTCGCCAGTGAGGCCGTTCACCCAGTCCTCATAGCGGGCGCGCATGTAGGGCGGATGCCACTCCAGTTCCCCTCCACGCGCAAGCAGCTCCTCACGATGCGCGACCGTCTTGAAGAACCACTGGCGGCTCGTGACGATCTCGACGGGGCGCTCGCCCTTCTCGAAGAACTTCACGGCGCGGTTGACCGGCACGGGCTCGCCGATCAGCTCACCGGACTCGGCCAGCAACTCGACGATGCGCCGGCGCGCCTGATTGACGCTGCGCCCGCGCAGCTCCTCATAGCTTGCCTGTGCGCTCGCGACGTCCTCCGACTCCCAACCGGGCTCCCCCCACGGCACGTCCCGCAGGCGCCCGTCCTCGCCCAGCACAGCGCGCACGGGCAAGCTCAACTCACGCCACCAAGTCACGTCCGTGAGATCGCCGAACGTGCACACCATCACCAGGCCCGTGCCCTTGTCCGGCTCGACCAGCGGATGGGCGAGCACCGGCACGCGCGTGGAGAACAGCGGCGTCAGCGCCTCGCCACCGACGAGGCCGCGCCAGCGCGCGTCATCGGGATGGGCAAGCAGCGCCACGCACGCGGGGATCAGCTCGGGGCGGGTCGTCTCGATCAAGATGTCTCCGACACGGGACTCGACAGCGCCCTCGCCGGGCGCCGCAGCGAAACGCACGCGGTGCATCGCCCCCGGGCGCTCGCGGTCCTCGAGCTCGGCCTGAGCAACCGCCGTCTGGAAGTCGACATCCCACAGCGTCGGCGCCTGCAGCTGGTGGGCCTCGCCGCGGGCGAGCAGATCCAGGAACGAACGTTGGGAGATCCGCTGCGCTATCCGGCCGATCGTCGTATAGGTCATCGACCAGTCGACCGACAGGCCGAGCGTGCGCCACAGCGCCTCGAACGCCTGCTCATCAGACTCGGTCAGCGTGAGGCACAGCTCCACAAAGTTGGGGCGCGAGATCGACACCGGCTCCTTCGCGGAGGGCTCTGCGGGCGGCACAAACTGCGGGTCGTAGTCGACCGAGGGATCGCAACGCACGCCGTAGTGGTTCTGCACGCGCCGCTCGGTCGGCAGGCCATTGTCATCCCAACCCATCGGGTAGAACACGACCTTGCCGCGCATCCGCTGGTAACGGGCGATCAAGTCGGTGTGGGTGAAGGAGAACACGTGCCCCACGTGCAGCGACCCGCTGACCGTCGGCGGGGGCGTGTCGATCGCGAACACCCGCTCGCGCGGAGCCTCACGGTCGAAGCGGTAGACGCCGTCGCGTTCCCACGCCTCGCTCCACTTCGCCTCCAGCCCGTCGAGCGACGGGCGCTCGGGGACGTTCGGGACCGTCGGGCTAGCTTGCGTGTCCGGCTGCTGTGAGGGCAAGCCCGGGATCGTAGCCGAGCCGTTGCTCACGTTCTGCGCGATGCGCGGGACAGTAGACCCCACGGACCTCGCCGTCGGGCAACCCGTAGGCGAGCCATTCTTCTCCACGCCACTCGAAGTGGAAGAAGTCTGCGCGCACCCCGAGGCTCAGCTCGCGCCGCCAGGCGCCCGCCACCTGTCGGGCCGGGACCCTCGCCCCGCAGCGGTGATCGTTGGTGGGATGACGGGTCCACACGCACTGCAGCGGCAACTCGTCGAGCTTGACCCTGACTGCCCTTTCTGGACTGTTCATGTCGGTCTTTTCGGACGACACGCCCAAGGCAGATCGCTTCTTCTAAATATTTGGACGTTTGTCCTACTCGTATGACCGAAATCGCCGTTTGCAGGCAAAACACGGAAAGCCACGGAAAACTGCGACGCCGCGCGAGCACTCACCAGGCAGCCCAGCGAGCACACCGGACTGCCCTTTTTGCGGGGAAAGGACGACACGACGACTTGGTGCTGCACCAGGTGCGCTCAGCGCTCGTGCACGCGCACCACGTTCGACGCACCCGTCGCATATGGAAAGTCGGCTTCGCCTTCGCAGACCGCGCGGAAGCGGTAGTCGACTGGGCCAGCGAACTTGAAGCGGTAGGAGTCGTGGTAGCGACCCTTGCGGTTCGTGCGGACCACATCGAACTCGATCCACGGCCCGCCCGGCGAGCGCGCCTCGAGTACGACCTGCTTGCCGCCGCGCGGGATCGGGCCGCCCCGCAGCACGCCGGCAAAGTGGATGCTCCGGCCAACGCTCGTCGTGTGCGGGCTGACGCGCAACCTCACCTCCGCCCTCACGGCCAGGCCGAGCGTGCGCGTCGCCACCGGCAGTGCGTCGCCGACGTGAGCGCGATAGGCGAGTCGGATCGTGCGCGAGCTCGCGACACCCGGCACCCTGACCGTGAAACGACCATCCGCTCCCGTGCGCGGACACGCCAGCGCCACCGCCCTGGCGCCCTGATACGCAGGGGTCGCAGTGCAGTCGACCACCGCGCCCGCGATCGGCGTCCCGCCTGGGGCGGTGAGCCGGCCAGTAACCGTGTGCGCGTGGCCGTACGCACTCACGATCCGCGTCTTCGTCGACCCGACCCAACCTGCGGCAAGGGTCGCCCGCGTCGAGGCGTTCATCCCGTTCGGTCCTCCCACCGGGGGTGGGTTGGTGACCGTGATCGCACGATCGAGCACGAGTGCACCGTTGCCCGCCGCGTCGATCACGCTCACGATCAAGTGGTGCGCACCATCGCTCACGCGCGTCGTATCGAACCCCACGTCCACACTCACGCTTCCCTTGCACGGCTGCACATACAGGAACGCCGGTCGCCCGTCGCTCGTCCCGCCCACGTCGCGACAGCGCCCACCATTGTCGTCCACGACCGTGCGCTGCACGACCTGGCCGTCGAGGATGAACACCGCCTCGTACACGCCCGATGCGGGATCCGTGGCGTTGAAGGCGATGTCGCTTGTGCCTCGTACCGAGGGTGCCGTGGCGAGTTCGCCGCTGACGTTCGTGGCAGTCGGGCCCGCAGTCTGTTCGAGGAGGATGTCCGCGGCGTACAGGTATACGGCCGCGGCGTAGCCGTTTGGATCGCCCTTTCCCGCTTGACATTCGTGTCCCGGGGCTCCGCCGCAATAGACGCTGGTATCGATATACGAGCCGAGGTCTCGCGTAGGAGCAACCACTCGGTTAGTACTCGAAAGGGGCCGAGATAAATCGCCCTCTCGTTCGCATCCCAACGCGTAGATACAGCTGTCAAAGGGTGCGAATTCGCTCAACCCCGCGAGCCAGTATTCGTAAGTGAAGTTGGCAGCGTTGCCCCCTTCAGTGTCCCCAGCACGCCAAAGGGTTGCGCCTACTATCGCCTCTCCGGCGCGTGCATTGAAAGTCCAGGAGGCCTTATCTATCTCTACCTCATGAACAGTCGTATCCCCAAGCGCAGCGATCAGCGCCCCACCGCTCGGGCACGTGTCCACCGCGTAGTCGTCATACGCGCCGCCCGGCGCCACATACCCCGTCCACCCATCCGTAGGCGCAGCCGCCCCGGAGGGCGTCCGGCACGAGTACACGTGATACCCGCCCGCCACCGCATCCCCGCACGCCAGCGCCAACAGCACGCTCATCGCCATCCAACCCGCGACAACCATCCCGACTCTGTTCCGAACCATCTCCACACCCACCTGTCGCTCCGTGACCTCTGCAGACCCCCCTGCGAATTGTTCCAGTCCTTACGCGCTCACGCGACGCCAACCCCCGACCGGGGCGGGCGGTTGGGACTGATGTGCTTGGTGGTCAAGCTACGCAACCGCTTCGTATGGCGACACGCGGCTTGTGGCTTGCCGGCATATGCCTTCGTTTTTGCTCCCGATCTGCCAACCGCTGCGGTAAGCGGCGCCAACAGCAAGCCGATGCAAGGACTGGCTGTGGCTTACCCCCAAAGAAGGCCTTACGACCCGCACCGAGCCTCACACGGAGAACGCTATGGGCAGGCGCGCGAGACCGTAGATGCCCATGATCGTCTCGTACTCAACCTCTCCGTCGAGACGCAGCCCGGGCATTCGTTCGGCCATGAACGTGAGCGCCTCGCACAGCTCCAACCGCGCGAGGTTCGCCCCCAGGCAGTAGTGCACGCCCGCGCCGAACGTCAGCGCCCGCGCGCGGCCGCGGTCCGCGGCGATGTCGAACTCATCGCCCGGGCCCTCCTCCGGCCCGAAGTCGCGGTTGCCGCTGTGCGCGCACACCATCACCACCGTTCCCTGCGGAAATGTCACATCGCGATAGGTCACCTCCGAGGTCGTGATCCGCGCGGTGAACGGCGTGATCGGCTCAAACCGCAGCGCCTCCTCTACCGCCGCCCCGGCCAGCTCCGGACGTCCGCGCAGCAACTCCCACTGCTGCGGGTGTTCCGCCAGCAGCCTGATCGCGTGCGCGAGCTGGCTCTGCGTCGTATCCACCCCGCCGACAAGCACGTTGAACACGAGGTTGATGCACTCCACGTCGTTCAGCTTCTCCCCCGCCTCTTCCGCGGCGATCAGCCTCGAGATCAAATCGTCGTCCTCGCGCGGATCCTCGCGCCGCGCCGCCACGAGCGCTTCGGCGTACTCGTAGAACTCCTCCACCGCCCGCTCGATCCCCGCCCGCTCGGTGGCCATCCCCTCCGCGTCGAACTGGCGCTGAATCCAGTTAGACCAATGGTGCAGCCGCGGCGCGTCCTCGATCGGCGCGCCCATCGCCCGCGCAATCGTCTGCGAGGGGTAGGGCTTGGCAAAGGCCTCCACGAACTCGCACCGCACGACCCCGTCCCCGCCCGTGCCCGCCGCGCACGCTTCCGCCCACAGGCCCTCGAGGAACCCACGCATCGCCGGGCGATACCGCTGTACCGCACGCGCGCTCAGAGCAGGGTTCACGAGGCTGCGCAGGCGCGTGTGGTCGGGGCCGTTGACGTGCAAGATGTTGCGTCGCATCTGCTCGTACAGCGGCCCCTCGCGCACGTCGAAGATCTCCGCGATCGTCATCCCCGGAAAGATCGCCTCGCGCGTGCGCAACCACCACTCGCCCGCCTCGCGGTCGAGCACGATGTAGCCGTAGGGCCCGGAGGCGAGCCAGCCCCGGGCGCTCAGCTCGCGTACAGCTTCGTGAAAACGCTCCCCCCTCAACGACGGGTCCGTGTAATCGAACCCGACCAACTCCAGCTCGCTCACGAGGGTCATCGCGGCGACACCCTAAGCCCGTCCTATTTTTTGGGGCTGACGGCCTGCTTCAACGTCGCGCCCGCCGTGAACTTCGGCGCCTTCGAAGCTTTGATCTTCACGCGCTCACCCGTGCGCGGGTTCACACCCTGACGCGCCGCCCTTTTGACGACCGAGAACTTGCCGAACCCGGTGATGCTCACCTCGTCGCCTTTTTTGAGCGTCTTCGTGACGGTACCGAGCACCGATTCAACGGCGCGGCCGGCGTCGGCTTTGGAGAGACCGCTGTCGGCGGCAACCGCGTCGACCAGCTGAGACTTGTTCATGGACGGATTCCTTTCGATGGTTATGTGTTTCAAGTGGTGTGTGCGAGGCGGGGCGAACCCTACCGTGCCAGCGCGCGGCGCAACTGGTCGACCATCAGCCACAGCCCGGCCTCCATGTCCACCGCGGGGTGTCCGAGCGCCGCACGTGCGCGTCCCGAGTCCAGCGCAGTGTTCGGCGGCAGCGTCAGCTCGGCGGGCTCACCGAGCGCCCGCAGGTAGGAGGCGATGTCACCCTCCACCACCAGCGTGGGCACACACCCGAACGCGTAGGCGATCGTCCGCACGTACTTGCGACGGTGCACAGAGTCCGGTCCCGCGAGGTGGTAGATGCCCTCGCGATCCTGCGCGATCAGCTCACACAGCCGCTGCGCCCAATCCCACGCATACGTCGGCGAGCGGCGTACATCCGCCGGCGCGGGCAGCGGCAACTGCGCCTCGCGCAGCCGCGCGACGATGCGCACCGCCTCGCCCGAACGCTCCCACACATGCTCGGCGAGCGCACCCTGCCGGCGCACCCCCGTAAGCTCGCTCCTACTAGGCCGCTCGCAGTGGCTGCGAGCGCCATGCCCGCGAACGAGATCCCGACGCTCGATCGGCCTGGACAGGTTCACGCCATACGGATCGCCGGTGCGCACGATCAGCCAGTCCACGTCCGCGTCGCGCACGAGCTCCTCCGCCGTCGCAAGCGCGCGCCCATACGCGTTCACCGGTTCGACCACATCGGTCTCCTCCCAACGCTCGCCCGGCGGACGCAGGCCGCTGAACACCCAGTCATACGACACGAGTACATACCGCGCATGCACCGTGCGCGCCGCCGCGAGCGTGTGCTCCACACCCCGCCGAGCGAGTTCCGCGAGCCCAGGTTCGCGCTCGAAGCAGCCCGGATCACAACCGATCGCCGCGTGCACGATCGCGTCCGGTTCGAACCCGCTCGCCGCCGCCACGCACGCCCGCCGGTCACTCAGATCGACCGCGACCGCGCTCGCGCCCTGGACCTGCGCGGGCGTGGCATGCCACAGCCCAAGGACATCCCAGCTCTGCTGCACCGCCGCCGCGGCGATGTTCGAGCCCAGCATCCCGCTGGCGCCCGTGACGAGTATTCGCATACTGTCATTCAGGTTTCCGCCGCCCAGCCCATTTGTCAAGGAAACGCTTCGGTTTAGCCGAACTGTCAAGCAAATAGGCTACGTATGGGCCTTTACGGCGTGCCGACATCCGCACGTCCAGTCCGCCCGAGCCCGCTGCACGAGACGCCGCATCGAAGTCACGGACCACTCGGCCGAGGCGATCGCGCCCGCGCGCTCAGGCGCCGGGGACGAACCTGTTCGTCCCGTAGCGCGCCGGCGGTACCGGCGCCGCGATCAGATGGTTCGCCAGCATCCAGTTCGACATCGCCTGAACATCCGCCGACTGCAGCGTGCCAAACGGCGCCGTTCCCCCCGCGCCCCCCGTACCAGCGAACAACGGCAGGTACGCGCTCAGCGACGCCTGTGTGAACTTCCGCTGCAGCATCGGGTTGGCCGCAAGCAACTCGTCAAGGCTACGTGCCGGGGCAGCCAGCGTGTCCTCGTAGCCGTGCACACTCGCCGCCACGAACCCGCGCACGAGCCCGGGATCGGCGGCGATCAGCCCCCGCGTGGTGAACGCGACCAGCCCCGGATAGGCCGGGCCGCCATTGCGGTCCAGCGCGAACGCCGTGATCGGATGGCCGCTCACCTGCAGCTGCACGCCGTCGTCCGGGATGAAGCCGGTGAACGCGTCGATCCGTCCGGCGGCCAGCGCCTGCGCGCCGTTGAAGCCGACCGTCACCACGTGCACCCTGTGCGGGTCCCCGCCCGCGTGACTGACCTCGGTGTCGAGCACCGCCGTATCGGAGGGCACACCCGTGATTCCCACCGTACGCCCCTGCAGGTCCGCGGGCGAGCCCAGATGCTCGGAGGCCGAGGCGATCAGCCCGCCTAGGGGGCGCTGCACGATCGCCATCACCGCCTGCGCGTCCCCACCGTTGGCGATCAGCCCGGCGACATCGCTGCCGTCCGCCAGCCCGAACTGGGCGCTGTGGGCATCGATCAGCTTCAGCGTGTCGGTGCTCGCGCTCGGTGTCACCACGCGCAGGTCGATCCCCTGCTGGCGGTAGTAGCCGGCGGCCAGCGCACGGTAAATGCCCGCGTGCACCGCGTTGGGAACAAAGTCAAGGATCAGCGTCGCCTGGCGCATATGCGGCGGACGGGCGCTCGTCGAGGAGGCGCTCGAACCAGAGCCCCCGCACCCCGCGAACGCCGCCACGGTGAGACACGCGAGCACCAGCGCGCGGGATAGGCATAGGTGGTGGCCGGTACGATCTAGGGGCATGGCGACAGATGCGACCTCACGCCCACGGGCGGACGAACGGGCCGGAGGCCGGACCCTATCCGGTGAGCCAGTGCGAGAGCTGTACACCGAGGCCGACCTGCCGGCGGGGATCGGCTCACCACAGGATCCGATCGGCAGACCTGGCGCCTACCCATATACGCGCGGGGTGTATGAGTCGATGTACCGCGGGCGCCTGTGGACGATGCGTCAGTTCGCCGGCTTCGGCACCAGCGAGGAGACCAACGAGCGCTTCCACTACCTGCTCGAGCACGGCCAGACCGGGCTCTCGACCGCGTTCGACATGCCCTCGCTGATGGGTCACGACTCCGATCACGAGCGCTCGCTCGGCGAGGTCGGCCGCGAGGGCGTGGCCGTCGACACGCTCGATGACATGCAGACGCTCTTCGCCGGCATCGACGTCGGCGAGGTCAGCGTGTCGATGACGATCAACGCGCCCGCCGCGATCATGCTCGCTTACTACGTCGCCGCGGCCGAGCTCGATGGCGATGGAGCCGGCGGCGCCGTGCCCGCGCAGCAACTGGCAGGCACGATCCAAGCCGACATCCTCAAGGAGTACATCGCCCAAAAGGAGTGGTGCTTTCCGATCGACCCCGCGATGCGCCTGTGTGGCGACATGATCGAGTGGTGCACCCACCACATGCCCCGCTGGCATCCCATCTCAATCTCCGGCTACCACATCCGTGAGGCCGGCGCGACCGCCCAGCAGGAGCTCGCGTTCACGCTCGCCGACGGCCTCACCTACGTGCGCCAGGCCGTCGAGCGGGGCCTCGACGTCGACGAGTTCGCGCCGCGCCTATCCTTCTTCTTCAACGCCCAGATCGACTTCTTCGAGGAGATCGCCAAGTACCGCGCCGCACGGCGCATCTGGGCGCGCGAGCTGCGCGAGACCTTCAGCGCGCGCAACGAGCGCTCATGGCTGATGCGCTTTCACTCCCAGACCGCCGGCGTCTCGCTGACAGCCCAGCAGCCGCTGAACAACATCGTGCGCACGACCGTCGAGGCGCTCGCCGGCGTGCTCGGCGGCACCCAATCGCTGCACACCAACTCCTACGACGAGGCGCTCGCGCTGCCGACCGAGGACGCCGTCCGCGTCGCGCTGCGCACCCAACAGGTAATCGCCCACGAGACCGGCGTCGCCGCGACCGCCGATCCACTCGGGGGCTCCTACTACGTCGAGGCGCTCACCGACGAGATGGAGCGCCGCTGCTATGAGTACTTCGCCAAGATCGAGGAGCTCGGCGGGATGGTGGCCGCGGTCAAGTCCAACTTCCCCCAGCGCGAGATCGCCGACGCCGCGTTCGAGCTCCAGCGCGAGATCGACGCCGGCGAGCGCGTCGTAGTGGGCGTCAACCGCTACATGCTCGAGGACGAGCAGCCGATCCCCACCCTGCGCGTGGATCCGGCCGTGGAACGCAAGCAGATCGATCGTCTACAGGCCGCGCGCGCCCACCGCGACGGCGCGCAGGTCGAGCGCGCGCTCACGGCGCTGCGCGACCACGCCGCCCACCCCGATCACAACCTCATGCCACCCCTGCTCGACTGCGCCCGTGCGCACGCCAGCGAGGGAGAGATCGTGGAGTCGCTGCAGCAGGTCTTCGGGGACTATCGCGAGACCCCGGTCTTCTGAGAGACGACATTCGCAAGTTCTTATGCTCCCGGCGAGGGCGTGCAGCAACTCCTACGGAAACCGCGTGTCGTAGGATCGACCGGCCGGGCGACCGGCCCGCGACTACGTGAGCCACGGACACGAACACACCCATCGGCGCCTGCGCCGAGCCCTGATCGTCGGCGGCCTGCTGGTCGTCGTCTCGAGCGTCGGCGCACTGGCGTTCGGTGAGCGACGCATCGTCGCCGAGGACGCCGCCTATCGCGCGCCGACGGCAGCGCGGTGCGTGCCCTCGCAGTTGAACCGCTCGGCGGTGCTGCCCGGCACGAGCGTCGCGGTGAGTCCGCTCCCGGGCTCATACGCCGCTTCGCCGCGTACGCAGATCAGCCTGCTGGGAGCGCCAGCAAATGCGCTAAGCGCCGTCAGCGCGAGCGGATCGAGCAGCGGCTCGCACTCCGGCAAGCTGCTCGCCTACTCCCAGGGAGATGGGGCCAGCTTCGTGCCCTCGCATCCGTTCGCTCCCGGCGAGACCGTGACCGTACGCGGACGGGTGCGGGGCAACTCCGGGCGCACGACAAGATTCACCTACCGCTTCGTCGTCGCCCGCCAGGACACGCTGACCTACCCCCCACTGGCCAAACCGGCGAAGGACTACAACGAGGAGCAACACTTCCATTCCGCCCCCACGCTGCAGCCGCCGGTGCTGGCCGTGACCGCGCGCACCGGCGGAACGACCCCCGGGTATCTATTCACCGCCCCCTACTCGGGTCCGGGCCCCAGTGGGCCGGAGATATTCAACGACTCGGGCGAACTGGTGTGGTTCGACCCACTGGCCGGAGAAGCGGCGGCGACCAACCTGCAGGTCCAGCAGTACGCCGGCCATCCGGTGCTGACGTGGTGGCAAGGGTACATCCCCCCACAAGGGTTCGGCGAGGGCGAAGAGATGATCTACTCCAACTCCTACCAGCAGATCGGACGCGTGCATGCGGGCAACGGCTACAAGGCCGACCTGCACGACTTTCACATCACGCCGCAGGGCACCGCGCTGCTGAGCGTGTTCGACCCGATCGCCTGCAACCTGTCGGCGGTCGGAGGCCCGAGCGGCGGCGGCGTGACCGACAGCGTGTTTCAGGAAATCGACATGGCAAGCGGTCTCGTGCGGCGCGAGTGGCACAGCCTCGACCACGTCGGGCTGAGCGAGTCATACAGCAACCCGGAGGGCGTCAGCACCCAGTGGCCGTTCGACTTCTTCCACATCAACTCGATCGACCAGTTGGCCGGCGGAACGACGCTGATCAGCGCGCGCAACACGTGGGCGCTATATGAGCTGAACACGACCACCGGCCAGGTAGGGCTACGGGTAGGCGGCAAGCGCAGCAACGTCAAGCTCATCAACGGCGCCGCGACGGCCTTCCAGCACGACGCGAGCGTGCAACCAAACGGGACGATCAGTCTGTTCGACAACGGCGCCGTGCCGAAGGTCCACCCCCAATCGCGGGCGATCTTCCTGTCGGTCAATCTGCACGCCCACACCGACACGCTGCTCGCGCGCTACGAGCATCCGGGGGGGTTGTCCTCCGGCAGCCAGGGCAGCATGCAGGTGATGGCCACTGGCAACGTGTTCGTCGGCTGGGGCTCAGAGCCATACTTCTCGGAATTCAACGCCGGTGGGCAACTGCTGTACGACGCGCACTGGCACGGCTCCTACCAGACCTACCGCGCCTACCGCCTTCCCTGGGCGGGCACGCCCGCCGCGCCGCCCGCGATCGCGGCGAGTGCTCCCAGCTCGAATGGGCCAGTAAACGTGTACGCGAGCTGGAATGGCGCCACCGAAGTCACGAGCTGGCGTGTGCTCGCGGGTCCCTCCCCGACACAGCTCACGCCGGTGGCAAGCGCGGCCAAGAGCGGGTTCGAGACGACAATCGCCACACCGGGCCCGGCGGCCTATGTGGCGGCCCAGGCGCTCAATAGCACCGGAGCAGTAATCGGTACATCGCCCACGATCAAGGGTTAGGAAGGCCGTGAGCGCTTCGCCTCGTCCTGACGGCTCGTGGCGGCCAACGCCCCCGGCCGCGGGCGCCGAGTCGCCGCCCGTACTTCCCCCTTGACCGGCTAGCCCAAGCTTTGATACTCTCATCTGGCTCGATGTCAAATAGAGGTTTTCGGAGGCAGGTATGTCTGTGCGAGGCGCTTCAACCAAACCGGCAGAGCAGGGGGGCACGGCAGCGTCGCGTAGCGGCAAGACCGTCGCGAAGAACGGGCGAGGGGTCGTCGCCGGCACGAGGAAGCCGGCGAGTGCGGAGCGGGAGCACGCCGCCGACAGCGGGGTAGCGACCGGGGGGTCCGGTCGCTACAGGCGCCTGCCGACCGGCGCTCACGGCCTCAATCCCGAGGAGGTGCGACGCGATCAGCGCGAACGGCTACAGACGGCGTTGATCGAGCTGATCGCCCAGCGCGGCTACCAGGCCGTGCGGATCCTCGACCTGACGAAGCTCGCGCGGGTATCGCGCCCGACGTTCTACAGCCTCTACGCAGACAAGGAAGAGCTGTTCTTGGCCGCCTACGACGAGATCGCCAAGCGCACGGCGAGCACGGTGATGGCGGCCTATGAGACGCAGGGCTCACCGGGAGAGCGCCTGCGCAGGGCGATGCGCGCCTTCGCCGAGCTGGCTGCGGCCGAGCCGGAGGCTGTGTCGCTGATGGTGCTCGGCGCCTTCGGTGCGGGACCGAAGGCGCTCGAGCGCCGCAATCACACGCTGCAGGCACTCGAGCAGAGCATCGCCGCAAGCCGCTCCGCGGCCGCTCGCGGCGGATCGGCGAAAGCGCGCAAAGCCGATCAGGCAGACCTGACCGTGAAGGTGATCCTGGGGGGCATCCGCGAGGTAACCGCCGCGCGCTTGCGGCGCGGCCAGGCCGGTGGGTTGCCCGCACTCGCGGACGAGCTCGCCGCTTGGGCCGAGTCCTATCCCGCCAAACCGCCGGCCGGCCTGACGGCGGCCACGACGGTACGGCGCGCGAGCACCGAGGGTTCAGATGCAGACGAGGATGAAAGAGCCGGGCAACCGGCCTCCGAACGCGCGCGTCAGGCCGAGGGTCGGCTGCCGAGCGGGCGCCACGACCTGCCGCGCCAGTTCATCGTCAAAAACCAGCGCGAGCGAATCGTCGACGCGACCGCCGCGATCGTCGCCGAGAAGGGTCTTCAGGGACTCACGATTCCGGAGATCGCCAGACGCGCAAACGTCTCACACCAGACGTTCTATGAGATGTACCCCACCAAGGACGATGCCTTCCTGGGCGCGCAGAAGGTCGGCCTGCACCAGGCACTCGGAATCGCCGTGCAGGCCTATGAAGCCCAGGGCGAGGACTGGCCGATGGGGGTCGCCGCCGGCATCAGGGCGCTACTGGACTACCTCGCCTCAGAGCCCGCGCACGCGCACCTGACGGTCGTCGACACGTTCGGGGCCAGCCCGCTGGCGACCGAAATCCGCGACACCGGTCTGCATGCGTTCGCCGCCTACCTACAACCCGGCTACCACTACGCCTCCTCACACTCCGTTCCCGGCATCGCTCCCGAGGCGATCGCCGGGGGCATCTGGCAGGTGCTGCACAACCACATCGAGCACGAGCACGTAGAGGACATCACCGGGTTGGCACCCCAGCTCGTATACGTCGCGCTGGCCCCGTTCATCGGCGGCAAGGAGGCCGGGCGGATCGCGCGCAAACGGCCCATCGCACCGGCCGCGTCGGCCGAGGCGCAGTAGGGCGCTACGCGGCGGGAGCCGGCAGCGCGTAGGCCGATCTGCCATCGCGATCGGTCTTGACGATCGCCTTACGCTTGCGCAGGTGCCGCAGACTGTCGCGTATCTCACCGGCCGGCAGCGCCGTCACCAGGACCAGCTCGGCGACGGTGTGCGAGCCGTGCTCCAGCGCCGCGAGGATCGCCTGCTCGGTCGGGCTCTGCACAGCGCGCTCGCGCCGCGCACGACGCGCGACCTTGGGACGGGCTCGCGTTTTCGCGGATGGGCGCACAGGCGCGTCCGACTCGGAGACTGCGCGAGTAGCCGGCCGTGCGGCCGAACGAGGAACCGGCCGTTGGGCGACGTTGCCCTCGGCGCCAAGCGCGTCGACGGCGGTCGATAGCTGCTCGTACTCGGCGATCGCCGGCGCCAACTCGCGCAGGCGCGCGTCGATCTCCGCGCGGATGCTCGTAAGCAGATCAGCCATCGTGCCTACGACCTCGCCAGTGAAGCTGTGAACGCAAAGCGATCAATTCGGCGCTCCATGCAGACTTTCGGACGGACGCTCACGTCCGTCCCACCACTGGTTGAGAACCTCCAGTGAGCCCCCGATAATGCCCTCACGGAAGGCCTGGGTGTCGTTGAGGTGCGGCACCGGCTCGGCGGGCACGTCCACCTCCAGGAACTCACACAGCGCATCCCACCCGTCGCTCGGATACCACTCGAGCAGGCGCTCGGCCGGCACGGTCGCTTTGACCGTCTCGTTCCAGCGCTCCATGATCGCGATCAGACCCTCGTCGGAGTACGTGTCACCGGCGAGCGCGCCCGTCTGCTCATCCCAGTTCATGCCGTTCATCAGATCGATGTAGCGGCGCCACAGCGGATCGACCACCGTGCGCGCCGAAGAGACGTGGTGGATCACCGAATCGCCGTGAAAAAGGCCCCACACGGTCTCGCGCATGCTGCGCACCCACGGCTCGCCGTCACGCACCGACAGCAGGATCTTGGCATCGGGATAGACGTCCATCAGCTCGCCGTAGTAGCGAGCCGAGGGCCAGTCCACGGTCGACTGGGCCGCCCCGAATATCCGCTGCCAATCGGGCGCGCCAGCCGCGACGGCTTCCCACAGCGGCAGGCCGTTAGGCAGATCGCCGAGCAGGTCGCGCATGTGGTAGCACGGGCCGAACCCGAGCTGCTCCAGGACGACCATCTGCGTGGTCGTGGCCGTGCGTGGAAGTCCCGCCCCGATGACTCTCATGCTGGGCAGGTTTCTATCAGGTCCGGTGGGAACCTTAACCTGGGCCGATGCGGGGCGACGGCGACGATGAGCAAGGCGGGCCCGGCTCTCGCGCGGGGCGCCTCAATCCGCGAGCAGAGCGCGCGAGCAAAGCCGCGCGCAACGTCGCCGAGCTGAAGGGCAGCTACCGCTACGGGCTCGTGCTGATGCTCGCGGTGCTCTCCACGGGAGTGCAGATGGCCCTGCCGGACACACCGCCGGCGTGGCTGCTGCAGGCTCTGCTGATGGCCGCCACGGTCGTCACCGCCCTGTTCGCCGAGGGCGCCACCCGCAAGCAGTGGCGGCAGGTGGGCTGGCTGGTCGGGCTGTCGCTGTTGGGGGCGACCGCGACGGCGATCGCCGGGCTCGGGCAGGCCGGGCGCGGGGTGACGTTCGGTCTCAGCGGAGTGCTCGCGATCGCCGGCGCCGTGATCGTGGCGCGCGGCGTCGTCGGCGGCATCCGCTTGGAGCGGCGCGTGACCCTGCACTCGGTGATGGGCGCGCTGACCGTGTATCTGCTGGCGGGCTTGATCTTCGCGTTCGCCTACAGCGTGATGGGCGCGATCGCCAGCGCGCCCGTGCTCAGCCACATCGGCGCTGATAAACACGCCGAAGAGGTGTACTTCAGCTTCATCACGCTCACGACCGTCGGCTACGGCGACATCGCGCCGACCGCCGCCGCCTCACGCATGACCTCTGTCTTGGAGGCGCTGTTCGGGCAGCTGTACCTCGTGACGATCGTGGCCGTGATCGTCAGCAACGTCGGCGCCGGGCGGGTGCGACGTGTTAGCGCCGGCGAGGCAGGGGAGGACCCAGCGACGGGGACCGGCTGACCGAGCCCGAGGATCGCCCCGCCAGTAGACCGCACGAGGGGTTGCGCTCGATCAGGAGGACCAGCGACCGATGCCGTGGCGCGCGAGCTCCAGGCGCGCGACGACGCCGCGGTGGACCTCGTCGGGTCCATCGGCCAAGCGCAGTGCGCGGGCGATCGTCCAGGCGGCGCCCAGCGGGAAGTCGTCGGACAGGCCAGCGCCGCCGTGCAACTGGATCGCCATGTCCACGACCTGCTGGGTCATGTTCGGCACCGACACCTTGATCTGCGAGACCGCGCCCAGCGCCTCCGGAGAGCCGGTGTCGATCAGCCAGGCGGCGTGCAGCACGCGCAGGCGGGCCTGGTCGATCGCGATGCGCGCGTCAGCGA
>JBAUXH010000077.1:0-1677 GCA_049584155.1 Solirubrobacteraceae bacterium | reverse complement strand
GTGCTCGACGATGCGCGCGAGGTCGCGGCACGGCGCAAACGCCAGCTGGGCCGCGATCGGCCGTGAGTACCGGTTCTGCAACCGCCAGGCGCGTCTCGCCGGGCAATGCGGTGAGGGTCTCGGTGGGTGTGAGCCTGGGGCTGGCCGCGCTCTGCATGCTCATCGCGGTCGTGGCCGGAATGGGCAGCGCCGCCACCGGCGCCGGCGCCGGTGGCGGAGACGGTGTGAGCGAAGCGGGCGATGGTGCCTCGGCGCTCGCGCTGCGCGAAATCCCGCCCGAATACCTGCGGCTCTACCAGGCGGCAGGTGCGCACTACCGCCTGGACTGGGCGATCCTGGCCGCGATCGGCAAGGTGGAGTGCGACCACGGGCGCGACCCCGATTCCTCGTGTATGCGCGAGGGCGCCACGAACTCGGTGGGCGCCGGCGGGCCGATGCAGTTCACCGCGTCGACCTGGGCCACATACGGAGTAGACGGCGACGACGATGGGCGGCGTGACCGCTGGGCTCCCGCGGATGCGATCTATGGCGCTGCGAACTACCTGCACGCGTCGGGTGCCCCGAGCGACTATCGCGCCGCGCTCTTCGCCTACAACCACGCCGGCTGGTACGTGGCCGAGGTGCAACGGTGGGCCGCGAAGTATCGAGGACCGCCCACGTCATTCGCCTCTGCGGAAGGCGGCGAAGGAGGGGCAGGTGGCCCGGCCGGCGCCGATACGCGCCTCGCGAGCGAAACCTCGACGCCCGTGCGATTCATAGCCGGCGAACGCGCGCTGCTCGCGCCGGGCGACGGTCACGTCGCGCTGGCGCCGGCAGACGTCCCGCCCGTCGTACAGGCGATGGTGGTCGCAGGCAACGAGCTCCAAGAACTGCCATACGGTCCCGACGGCCACCCCGATCCGCGCGGCGCGATCGACGAGGACTGCTCCAGCACGCTCAACTACGTGCTCTACCGCTCTGGAGTGCGCCCGATCTCGGCAATCGTCCGCGACAACCCCCTGGCGCAGGACTACGTCCACTGGGGCGCCCCCGGCCCCGGGCGCTGGGTCACGATCTACGCGACCGCAGTCCCGACCGATCACGTTTTCGTCGTCATCGCCGGGCTGCGCCTGGACACCAGTCACAACGGCACCGACGTGGGCCCCAACCGCAGCGAAGATGGCCCCCGCTGGCGCATCCTCGACCACATCCCAACCTGGGCACACTGGTCGGTGCGCCACCCGCCGGGGTTGTAGGGAGGCATTCGATGACTTCGCCGAGGCGATCCAATCATCCAAGGGGTTCGATGAGCAGATGCTCGCCTGTCACTCGGCGACGCTGGCGTGACTACAAGACCCCATCGGGGCGCAATCCGGTCGAGGAGTTCATCGACAGGCTCTCCGGTCCGGATAAAGCGACTGTGCTCGCCGGCATGGACGATGTGCGGGAGAGGGGACTGAGGGCGGCTCGGCATCTCGACGGCGACATATGGGAGATACGGACAGACGGCGATCGTGTCATCTACCGCATCCTGTTCGCGACGGAAGGAAGGTGGAAACAGGTTTTGTTGGCGTTGGAGGTGTTCAACAAGAAGACCCAGAAGACACCTCGGCCCACTATCGAGCTGGCGAAGGCGCGGTTGGTCGACTGGCGAGGACGAGGAGACCAACTGCGTGCTGCGCATGATGGGCGTGGGCG
>JBAUXH010000076.1:0-6975 GCA_049584155.1 Solirubrobacteraceae bacterium | reverse complement strand
CATCGAGACCTGCGCCACCTCGCCCGCGAGCCGCACCCCGATCGCCCGCACCCCTGGCAGCCCCTCGGGGCCGCCCTCGCGGATCAGCGCAGCGATCCGGCGCGCATCCGCGACGCTCGCGGGCGAGGTGAGCTGGAGGTTGAACGCGACCAGCGGCGCGCGCGCGCCGATGAGCGTCGCTCCGGCCGTCGGATGCAGGCGCGCCGGCCCGAAGTCGGGCGCGATCTCGCCCGTGGCGATCCGCTTGGCCAGACCAGCCACGCCACCAGAGCGCAGCTGCGCGCGACTGCGCCCGCCGACCAGCTCCCCGTAGAGGACCACCGGGATCTGCAGCCCATGGCCGATGCGATCTGCGATCACGAGCGCCTGCGCGCAGGCCGCGCCACGGGAGGACTCATCGAGGTAGACCACCGGAGCGACATCAAGCGCGCCCACGTGCGGATGCTCCCCGCGCGGTGTCCGCGTGTCGGTGTCGCGCATCACGTCGATACATGCGCTCGCCCGCGCCGCGCCCGCCAGCAGCGCATCTGAGAGCCCATCGGGCGCTCCCGCGAGCGTATACACGGAGCGATGGTGGTCGGCGTCGCTGTGCACGTCCAGGAGCCTCACCCGCTCCCCCACCCCCGCGAGCGCCTCGGAGATCGCCCGCACCGTCGCCAGATCGCGTCCCTCGGAGAAGTTCGGGATCGCCATCAGAACGCTCGGCTGGTGTGCGGCTCGGGATGCCATGGTGGGACCCGCCGTGAGCGCGGCCGGCGCGCACGCGCGGCGCGAGAGCTGTCATGCCGGAGGAGGGACTCGAACCCCCGACACGCGGATTATGATTCCGCTGCTCTAACCAGCTGAGCTACTCCGGCGGGACGGCGCAGTTTAGCTTCGCGCTCCTCTAGTCGCCGGTGGCCGAGAAATGCTCGGGGTCGACCGGCCCGAGGACGCCGCCCACGAGCTTCAGCGGTCCGGAATAGGCGCGCAGCACCGCGATCAGCTGGGATGGGTTCGTCACGTCCACAGCGCCCCCTGGATACACCGTGGTCTCGTGGTTGCTGTGCCCGGCGACCGCGCTAAAGGCCCCGGCGGCGTTCAGCTGCGCCTGTTCGTAGTAGGTGCGGTACCCACTCGTCACGGTCCCCGCCCAGCCGTGCAGCGACGCCCACTGCAGTACCGGGACGATCCAGTCGGCGATCGGCTTCAGGCGGGGGTTCCACCCTACTTCGGGCGTCTGGATCTGCGCAGCCGAACCGCCGGTCGCGGACTGCGCCTGTTCGAACGACGAGGCGGAGTTCCCCGACGGCAGCACGATCCCGGCCTTGCGCGCTTCCCTAATCTCGCGGCGGATCTCCGCATCCGAGGCCGCGCCGGGCGCGATGTGCACCTTGCCTTCGGCCAGCACCGCGTCGGATGAGGCGTCGATCCGCGCGACCGTGCTGTTGGGCGCCGCCGGCGGAGTGCTCGACCCCGTGGTGGTGGTGGTGGTGGCGGCGGCGGCGGCGTTGCTGCTGGTCGCGGTGGCGGCACTTGCGGTCTTCGCGGGAGGACCGCTCGGGACCGTGGCTTCGCCGCATCCCACCGCGCCGGCGCAGACGATCGCCACGAGCGCTGGGAGCACGGCAACGGCGAGACGGACGGGATGGCGATCGAGCGGTCCGCGAATCCCCATGCGGATCAGCGTAGCTGGGCAGTCGCCGCGGAGGGTCGCATATAGAAAAGCCCCGCCGGAGCGGGGCTTTTCCTTAGCAGGTCGATAAGCCGGGTTCTGTCGTTGAGCAGCCATCCATCTGCGCGGCCTACCTGGATCTCGGCGGGCTACCTACAGTCGATCCGCTTTGACCTTGCACCGGGTGGGGTTTGCCCAGCCGTCGCGTCACCGCGACGCTGGTGCGCTCTTACCGCACCATTTCACCCTTACCGGTCCGCCGTTCACGTGGGACGGCGGACGTAGGCGGTTTGTTTCTGTGGCACTTTCCCGCGGGTTTCCCCGGGTCGATCGCTCGACCACCCTGCCCTTCGGTGTCCGGACTTTCCTCGAGGGCCTCGCGGCCCCCGCGGCTGCCTGACCTGCACTTCCACGGTAGCGCTCGATGGGCGTGGTGTAAAGCGCGTCACGCATCCAGAGTGCCGTCGGGCGGCGCTCAGACGCTCCTGAGCAGTCCCACGACGCGCCCCATCACCTTTACGTCGGTGCTGCGAATCGGCTCCATCGTCTCGTTCTCCGGCTGCAGCCTGATGTGGTCGGACTCACGGAAGAAGCGCTTGACGGTCGCCTCCTCACCGAGCAAGGCCACGACGATATCCCCGTCACGGGCGGTGTTCTGTGAGTGCACCACCACGTAGTCGCCGTCGAGGATGCCGGCATCCTTCATCGATTCTCCCCGAATCCGCAGGAGATACTGGCCGTCTCCGCCACCGGCGAGATCGGGCACCGACACATACTCCTCGACGTTCTCCTCGGCGAGCACCGGCGCGCCCGCGGCCACCGAGCCCACCAGCGGCAGACTGTCGGGACGCACGATCCCACGCACGCCCTCCACCGCGGCGCCCGCGGCACGATCCAGCAGCTCGATCGCACGCGGCTTGGTCGGATCACGGCGCAGCAGTCCGATCTTCTCGAGGTTGGCGAGATGGGCATGCACGGTCGAGGACGAGGCCAGCCCGACGGCTTTGCCGATGTCACGCACCGTCGGCGGATAGCCGTACTTGGCCGAATGCTTGCGAATGAAGTCGAATATCTCCTGCTGGCGCTTAGTCAGATCCATGATTTGCCTGTTCCGCTCCCTGTGTGGTTCCGTGGACGGGGGACTTCGACGAACATGTGTTCGCACATTAGCGAGGGCTGTGGACGGATGCAAGTGCGGGCGCCTTTCTGCCAGGTACGCCGGGCTATACTCGCCCCCTCTGCGCTCGTGGCGGAATTGGTAGACGCGCAAGGTTGAGGGCCTTGTGGAGATTGTTCTCCGTGGTGGTTCGAGTCCACTCGAGCGCATAGAAAGACCTGCAAGTGGTCGGTTTTTTGAAGAGTCGGGGTGCCCCGATCATCATGAACCCCGATTCTCAACTAAGCCAGCACGTCGATTCTTTGGGTGTGGTCGCAGACGCCATGGCGCGCACAGAGGAGACGCTGGAGCTGGCCGCGCGTCATCTCGATCCCTCGCTCGTCGACGTGCTGGGAATCCTCGGCTTCGACAAGGAGTACGTCTCGGCGCAGGGGTCCTATCTCTATGACGCGGCGGGTCGCGCGTATCTCGACTTCCATACCGGCGAGGGGTTCGCCAGCTTGGGTCACAACCATCCCGACGTGCGCGATGTCCTGCAGGCGACACTCGCCGCTGACCTCCTCGACGGCGTACAGATTCACTACTCGCCGTTGGCCGGGATGCTCGCCGAGGCGTTGACGCAGCGCTTGCCGCACGCGCTCGACGCGGTGTTCCTCGCGAGCACCGGCGCCGAGGCGGTGGACTCGGCGATGAAGTTCGCACGCGCGGCGACCGGACGACCACGTCTGATCTCCTGCGAGAACGGCTTTCACGGCGTTACGCTCGGCCCCCTCTCGCTGGTCGGCGAGGAGTTCTTCAAGGATGGCTTCGGTCCGCTGCTGCCGGGCTGCGCGCGTGTTCCGTTCGGCGATCTCGCGCGCTTGGAGGCGGAGCTACGCGCACAGGATGTCGCCGCCTTCATCGTCGAGCCGATTCAGGGCCGCATGGTGACCCTTCCGCCCGAGGGCTATCTACGAGGCGCGCAGGAGCTGTGTCGGCGCTACGGGACGATGTTCATCCTCGATGAGATCCAGACCGGACTCGGACGCACCGGGAAGTGGTTCGCGCTCGAGCACTGGGCACTGGCGCCGGACTTCGTGCTTGTCGGCAAGGCGCTCAGCGGCGGCTATATGCCGGTCGCCGCGATGGTGACGACCCGTGAGATCTACCAGCAGGCGGTGGGAACGCTCGAGCGCTGCTATGTACATCAGTCGACGTTCGGGCGCAATCGTCTGTCGATGGCGGCGGGTCTGGCCACCCTGCGCATCATCGAGCGCGATCGCCTCGTCGAGCACGCCGCTCGCATCGGCGCCATTCTGCGAGATGGGCTCCTCGAGCTGCAGGGGCGCTACGAGATGATCAAGGAAATACGCACCAGCGGGCTGATGATCGGGATCGAGTTGGGCGCGCCGCGCACCCGCATGGCCCGCCTGAACTGGCGCTTGATCCATATGGCCAGCGAGGGGCTCTTTCCCCAGCTAATCGTGATCCCGTTGCATCGCGACCACGGCGTGATCACGATGGCTGCGGGTAAGAACGACGTGATCAAGCTGCTGCCGCCGCTGACGCTCTCCGAGAGCGAGGCACGCGACTTCCTCGACGCATTCGACGCCGTGCTGGCGGAGTGTCACGGTGGTGCGAGCAAGAACTGGGGTGTCGTGCGTGACATCGCCACCACGACGCTCAGCCGCCGGACGCGCTCGAAGTTCCGGTGAGTGCGGAGGCGACGTTTCGCGGCAGGCCCGGCGATCGCTCGCGTGAGGACATCTGCCTGATCACGGGCGCGACCGGATTCATCGGCGGGCGCCTTGCGGTGCGTTTGGTGCGGGAGGGCTACTCGGTGCGCTGCCTCACACGCGCGAGCAGCGACACCTCGCATCTCGACGAGCTCGACGTCGAGATCGCCGTCGGCGACCTCACGAACGCGCATTCGCTCACCCGCGCCGTAGAGGGCTGTCAGTACGTATTCCACTGTGGCGCGCTGGTAACGGATTGGGCCACAAAGGAGGAGATCGCCCGTACGAACGTCGAGGGCACACGGAGCTTGCTCGCAGTCTCCGTCGGTGCAGCGGTGAGGCGTTTTGTTCATATGAGCACCACGGATGTGTACGGCTATCCCGACGCTTCCGAGATCGACGAGGCTTACGTCGCGACGCGGTTTCGGAACTGGTACGCGCAGACGAAGCGGGAGGCCGAGGCTGAGGTCCGGCGCGTGGCAGAGAGGAGCGCGCTCAACGCGGTGATCCTACGCCCGGCGACCGTGTATGGACCCGGCTCAAAGGAGGTCGTCGGCGCGATCGCGCGCGCGATCGAAGGTCACCACATGCTCTTGGTCGACGGCGGTCGCGCGATCGCTGGGCTCTGTTATGTCGAGAACCTCATCGACGCCGCCCTGCTCGCGCTCCGCCACGACACGGCACCCGGCCAGGCCTTCAACATCGGCGACGACCTCGACATCACCTGGAAGCAATTCACCGATGACCTGGCTGAGGGCCTCGGCTGCCCGCAGGTCCGCTGGAGCCTGCCGTATTGGCTGGCGAACGGCATCGGCTTCTCGCTTGAGCATGGCTACCGACTGCTGCGCAAGGCCACCGGTCTGACCCTGCCACCGTTGCTCTCGCGGCAAGCCGTGCAGGTACTGGGCAAGCATCAGGACTTCAGCAATCGCAGAGCGCGCGAGACGCTCGGTTGGACACCGCGCGTCGACTATGCGACTGGCCTGGAGGCGACCCTCGCTTGGCTGCGGAGTGAGCACTCCGAGCCACGTGACCCCTAGCTGCGCTTACGCGCCTCGGATGAAAGCGCGTGAGTAATCGCGAGAACCGGTGTCTATAGAGACAGTCCACCAAGCAATGCGCCGCAGTGCGCACAGTCAAGGAGGAATGTCGCATGAGAAGAAGTCTGCTGACAGTCACGGGGGTAACGGTGCTCGCGCTGGCGATGCCGGGCGCCGCGTTGGCCCATAACGGTCATGGCCGCCACCATCATCACCACAGGGCCAGGACGCACGCTCACCATGCGAAGTTCCGACTCATCCACGTTGGACCGACCATAGGCACACCGGCACCGGCTCCCGCCACCACGCCCACGCCTGAAAGCGCGGGTACGGTCACGTCGTACACGAACGGCGTGTTGACGCTGACGCTCAAAGATGGCTCGACGGTCAGCGGGAAGGTCACGAATGAGACGCGGATCAGGTGCGTGAAAGCAACGCCGCCGATCACGCCTGGCCAGGGGCCTGGCGATCAGGGCCAGGGCGACGATCGCGACCGCGGCGATATGGGCCGGCACGGCGACCATGGGTCGGGCGATTGGCGAGGTGGGGATGACGGAGATGGCCCCACGGTCGAACCCGAACCGCCGTGCGACAGCTCGGCGCTGGTGACGGGCGCGATCGTACGCGCGGCGGAGCTGCGGATCGGCCCGGGCGGCGCTGAATTCGAGTGCGTGTTGCTGGTGCGCTAGCTCGATGACTCCTACTGCGAGGGCGGCGGAACGCGGCACGGGTTCGTCGCCCTCGCTCGTATCTACGACTAGAAGGCCAGAACGATCGTCCGCGAGTGCGGCGGTGGGAATGACGCTATGGGGGTATAACGGGCGTCGTGAGGCTGGTGCATAAGTCAATGTGGGGGGTCACATGAGTCCGTCGGTCTCGGCGCGACTGTTGGGGACCCAAAGCGACGCGCGGCTCGTGGCATTCGCTCGGGCCGGACACGAGCGGGCGTTCGAGGCGCTCGTGCGGCGCTATCGCAGTCCGTTGCTCGGCTACTGCCGGCGACTGCTGCTCTCGGAGGAGCGTGCGGAGGATGCGCTGCAACAGGCCCTAGTGCAGGCGTGGCTGGCACTGCGCGCGGGCACGGAGGTGCAGAACGCGAAGGCGTGGCTGTACCGGATCGTGCACAACTCGGCGCTGAACGCGCTGCGGGTGTCGGGGTATGACTTCTGCACGCTCAGCGAGAGCCTGTCGGGCGCGGATGCGCCGCAGGAGGATCTCGACCGGCGGATCGCGGTGCGTGAGGCACTGGCGGGTCTGGCGGCGCTCCCGGAGATGCAGCGCGAGGCGCTGCTACGCACCGCGGTGGAGGGGAGCAGCCATCGGGAGACGGCACGTGAGCTGGGAGTCAGCGAGCCCGCGTTGCGCGGGTTGGTGTATCGGGCGCGGGCGACGTTGCGCGCGGCCGCGGGTGCGATCGTGCCACCGCCGCTGGTGGGCTGGGCGCTGGAG
>JBAUXH010000075.1:0-10646 GCA_049584155.1 Solirubrobacteraceae bacterium | reverse complement strand
TTCCACGGGTTCTGCGCGCGGATCCTGCGCGCGCACGCGCGCGAGGCGGGGCTGGCGGAGGAGCATGAGATCCTCGATGAGGGTCTCGCGGGACGGCTGCGCCGGCAAGCGTTCGCGGATGCGCTCGGCCAGTTCGTGGCGGACGGTCGCACCGAGGCGGTCGACCTGATCGCCGCCTATACCGCCGATCGGGCGCGCGCGTGCGTGCTCGGTGTCTATGCCGAGTTGCGCAGCCGCGGGGCGCATGCGCCGCGATTGCCCGCGCCCCAGCCCGGGCGAGAGCCGGTTGGGCAGGTGAAGCTCCCCGGCGCCGGTGAATTGGACGAGACGGCCGCACAAGATGCGCGCGCCGTGGATGAGGCCGGCGCACGTACGATCGTGCTGTGGGACGAGTTGCTGGCGCGGTTCGGCGAGCATTATGAAGCCGCCAAGCGGGCTCGCGACGGCGTGGATTTCGATGATCTCGAGCTACTGGCGGGTGAACTGCTCGCCGGTGATGAGCAGCTCAGGAGGACCTGGGCGGAGCGGTTCGAATTGCTGATGGTGGACGAGCTGCAGGACGTCAACCCCCGTCAGCTGGCGCTCGTGAGCATGTTGGAGCGCGAGAACCTGTTCACGGTCGGCGATGAGTGGCAGTCGATCTATGGGTTCCGCCACGCGGACGTGGGCCTGTTCAGGGAGCGCGACGCACGGTTGGCGCCGCTGGGGCAGAGCCTGCGGCTGGCGCACAACTTCCGCGGCCGTCCGGAGCTACTGGGAGCTGTGAATTCCGTGTTCGCCAGGCGGTTCGGCGAGACCTACATCCCCCTGCGCGCGGGTCGTGAGAGCGAGCGCGAGTCCTCGGCGCATCGCGAACCTCACGTCGAGCTGCTGCTCACCGACCGGCGTGGTTGGAGCCGTGCGCACGCGTCGCTGGCGCCAGCCGGCGGAGCGAGCTCAGGTGCGGCGGACTGGCGGGAGGCGGAGGCACTCGCGCTGGCGCGACGCGTGCGGGGACTGATCGACGATGGGCGTGCGAGCGCTGGTCAGGTGGCGGTGCTGCTGCGGGGGATGGGGGACATCGACTGCTACGAGCAGGCCCTGCGCGCGCAGGGTTTGCAGACGCTCGCGAGCGCCGGGTCGTTCTGGGCGCGCCAGGAGGTAGCCGACCTGCTCGCGTACCTGCGCGCGTTGGCCGATCCCGGTGACGAGCTGGCGCTATATGGGGTGTTGTCCTGTCCGCCGGTGGGACTGTCAAGCGATGCGCTGGCTCTGCTGGGACAGGCGGCGCGGGAGCGCGAGTGCGGCGTGTGGGAGGTGGTCCGCCACCCCGACGCTCACGCCCCGGCCGCCGGTGTCGCGGACACTGGCGCGGCCGATCCTCTGACCGGCGATGAGCGTGAGCGCGCGGCCGCGTACTGCGCGTGGCTAGAACGAGAGCGTGAGCAGGTCGACGAGTTGACGCTCGCGCAGCTACTGGAGCGGGCGATCGAACACGGTGGGCATACGGCCCGTTTGCGCGCCGATGAGGACGGACCGCGTAGGCTCGCGAACGTGCACAAGTTGATCGCGCTGGCAGGGGAGTGGGAACGCAGCGAAGGGCGCGACCTGCGCGGGTTCCTGGATGAGGCAGCGTTTCAGCAGGGCACCGGCGGCATGGGATTTTTCGCGAGCGCCGAGACGACCGCCGAGCCCGACGCGTCCGCGGAGGGGCAGGCTGCGGTGGACGCCGTGCGCCTGATGAGCGTACATGCCGCTAAGGGCCTGGAGTTCGACGTGGTGTGCGTGGCCGACCTCGGTCGCGCGCCGAGCGTCGGCGTGCCCGACCTGCTCGTCGATGGCGATCGCGTCGGGGTGCGGCTGCTGGAGCTCGCCGATCCCGAACCGCGCCCGGCGCTGGACTACGCGCAGCTGGCCGAGGAGCGCCGCGAAGCTCAGGCACAGGAGGAGGATCGGATCATGTATGTCGCGATGACCCGCGCCCGCGAGCGACTGCTGCTCAGCGGGGCGGTGGACTTCTCCAGCTGGCCGCGCGAACGCCCCGGTGCGCCGCCGATCGCGTGGCTGGGGCCGGCGCTGGCGCCCGAGTTGCCCGCACTGTGCGCGGAGGCCATACGGCATGTCTGCGAGGACGCCCGCTCCTACGCGGACGCCGCCGATCTTGCGGATGGGGATCGAACGGCGGCCGATCGCCTGGCGCCCGTGCTGAGCGTGGAGGGGACCGACGTGCCGATACGCTGCCGCCTGAACACGCCCATGGCGGCGGCATGAGCCAGGCGCTACCCTCCGACAGCGACCTGTTCGCGCGTGTGCGTGCGGGCGACGAGCACGCGCGCGAGGAGCTCGTCGCGCGCTACCTGCCGCTGGCGCGGAGGCTGGCGCGCCGTTACCAGCGCAGCGAGGAGCCGCTAGAGGATCTGACGCAGGTCGCCTCGCTAGGGCTGCTGAAGGCGGTCGACCGCTACGACGCCAGTCGCGATACGGCGTTCTCAAGCTTCGCGGTACCGACGATCCTCGGCGAGTTGCGTCGACACTTTCGCGATCGCACCTGGTCGGTGCGGGTCCCGCGCGAGCTGCAGGAGTTGGCGCTGCGTGTGGACAAGACGGCCGCGGCGCTGTCCTCCGAGCATGGCCGAGCCCCAACGGTCGGTGAGATCGCTGTCGCAATGGACGTCAGCGAAGAGCAGGTGCTGGAGGCGTTGCAGGCCGCCGGTGCCTACCGTGCGGGATCACTGGATGCGCCGCGATCGGGGGCCGGGGAGGACTCGCCGGGGGAGAGCGTCGGCGATGCGATCGGCGTCGAGGAGGGCGGATTCGAACGCGCGGAGGAGCGCGCGACGCTCGGACCGATGTTCGCTCACATCACCGAGCGCGAGCGGCTGGTGTTGACGCTGCGCTTCGCCGAGGACTTGACCCAGGCCGAGATCGGCGAGCGGATCGGCGTGTCCCAGATGCAGGTCTCGCGTCTGATCCGCCAGGCGCTCGCGCGGTTGCGGGAGACCCTGCGGGAGGACCCCCCACGGGAGGATCCTCCCACGGGTTGACATCGGCGGGTATACGTCCGACACTGTGACGATGCCCCGATCGATGTGGATGGGCACGCTCAACTTCGGTTTGGTGAGCATGCCCGTGAAGCTCTACAGCGCCGTCACGAACAAGAGCGTGCACTTCAACCAGCTGCACGGCGCCGATCATGCGCGCATCCAGCAGAAGCGCGTGTGCTCGGCCGACGGCGAGGAGGTCCCGTTCGAGGAGATCATCAAGGGCTACGAACTGGCGCCCGAACGATATGTCGTGATCGAGGACGCAGAGCTTGCGGCGCTCGCCCCCGAGGCGACGCGCACGATCGAGATCGAGGACTTCGTCGAGCTCGAGGAGATCGACCGCATCTACTTCGACCAGCCCTACTACATCGTCCCCAACCGCGGTGGCGCGCGCTCATACAAGCTGCTGCTGCAGGCGATGCGCGAAACCGGCAAGGTCGCGATCGCGCGGGTGGTGCTGCGCTCTCGCGAGCGGCTGGTCGCGGTGCATCCGCGTGAGGACGTGCTGATGATGACGACGCTGACCTATGCCGATGAGGTCAACCCGACGAGCGAGCTACGCGAGCTCGGCGGTGAGGAGGAGTCGGCCGCCGTGGGCGAGCGCGAGCTGGATGTCGCCAAGCGGCTGGTGGAGTCGCTGGCCGAGCCGTTTGACATCACCCGCTACCGCGACACCTACCGCGAGGCCGTGCTCGACCTGGTCGACCGCAAGGCCAGTGGCGAGGAAATCGTGGTGGAGCCGCGTCCCGCGGTGGAGACGCTGCAGGCCCCGGACCTGATGGGTGCTTTGCAGGCGAGCCTAGAGCGCGCTCGTGAGCGCGGTGCGGGCATCGTGGGGGCCAACGGCAAGGACGGCGGGGCTGGAAAGAAGGCTCCCGCCAAAAAGGCCTCGCCCAAGAAAGCTCCAGCCAAGCCTGCCGCGAAGACGAAGGCCGGCTAGCGGTCCGTCAACCTGATCAGGCGAATGGGATGGTGAGGACGAGCTCCTCGCCCTCACCGTCGGAGGCAGGCTCGACGTGGCGGCGCTCGGAGTAGCGCTCGATCACGTTACCGACGTCGGGGAGCCGGGCGTCGTCCATGAGTCCCGCGGCGCCGCCCGTGCGCAGTTCGCAGACACGTAGCTCGACTGCGTGCTCTTGCGCGGTCAGCGTGTAGGCGAGGTGGCTGTCGCGTACGTGGGCGGGAGCGTACGCGGAGATAGCGTCGCACAGGATCAACGCATCGTCGAACCGATCCAGTGGGCATGCGGCACGGGCAAGGACCATCGAGGCGACGCGGTTCAGCACCGGGCCCGCGAGCGGGCCGCTCGCCACTCGCAACGACACTGGACCGGGCGGTCCGGGGGACGATGAGGCGTCAGGCTCAGACTTCGTCGCCGCGCTCACGTCCGCGGCGGAGGGTCGATCTGATCGCTCTGCCCGCCCGCCCGGGGGGCATCCCCTGTGGGGGAGGTCGAAGAAGAAGGAGTCCCGTTGATAATGCCGTCTGACAGCATGAAGGTCATGCACACCTCGGTGCGTTCCTGCTCGTCGCGCCCGAGCTGCACGGACTCCGCGAGCGAGGCGATCAGGGGCAGACCCAGGCCGAGACCGGGGCTGTCTGGGTGTGGTGCGATGCCGGGTCCTTCGTCGCGCACGACCACGGTGAGGGTGGAGTCGTCCAGCGTGGCGAGAACTTCCAGTGGCCCGGGGGTGTCGTCGGCGTAGGCGTGGACGACCACGTTGGAGCAGGCCTCGGTGACCGCCAGGCGCACGTCGGAGAGCAACTCCTCGTCCACCGCGAGTGTCTCGCCCAGCGCGCCGAAGGCATGGCGGATCAGGGCAATGTTCTCTGCTCGAGCCGGGAGCGCTAGCTCCATGTCCGGCGTCATACTCGCTCCTGGTGTACTCGAGTTGCTTTTGTCATCGCTAATGGTGCCCGCAACCGGCAATTCTCACACGCCGAGCATACGCCAGCTACCCGGCTGCCACCCGCCCGAACCGCTCGCGCCCTGACGGGCCGGGTTTGGTCGCGGCCGGAGAAGTGGACGCGAGCTCGTGCGGATCCCCTCGTGGAGCATGTGCGCGAATGGCTGAGAGGGTGCGCGCACTGATACCCTTTCGGGCTCCGCCTCAGGTGTCCGCCCGTGTCCGCGCGATAAGTGTTCGTGCGGGCTGCACCGCCCCTCAGGGAGCACTTCCATGACTACGCACACCATGCAGCCGCCCAAGGCCGTCGGTCTCTACGACCCCCGCTTCGAGCACGACGCGTGCGGCGTGGGAATGGTCGCGCGTCTGGACAACACCCCTACTCACGAGGTCGTCGAGCGGGGAATCGCCGCTCTGAAGAATCTCGAGCATCGGGGCGCCTCCGGCGCGGACCCGTGCACGGGCGATGGCGCGGGGATACTGATGCAGATGCCCGACGAGCTGCTGCGTGGGGTGGTCGAGTTCGAGCTGCCGCCGGCGGGGCGCTACGGGGTGCTGATGTGCTTCCTGCCCGCTGGGGAGGGGTCCCGTCGCGCGCGGCTACAGGAGCTACTGGAGCGGACGGTGGTCGCAGAGGGCCAGACGGTACTCGGCTGGCGCGAGGTGCCGGTGGCGCCAGAGCACACCGGCGAGGTCGCCGGCGCCTGCCGGCCGGAGATTCGCCAGCTGTTCGTTGGCGCTGGACCAGAGCAGGCCTCGGACCAGGACGCGTTTGAGCGCAAGCTGTATGTGATCCGACGCGTATGCGAGCTGAGCCCGGAGGGCGAGGGTCTATATGTCGCGTCGAGCTCCTCGCGGACGCTCAACTACAAGGGCATGCTGATCAGCTGGCAGCTGGCCGAGTTCTATCCCGACCTGCAGGATGAGCGCTGCGCCAGCGCGCTGGCGCTCGTGCACTCGCGGTTCTCGACCAACACGTTCCCCAGCTGGGAGCTCGCCCATCCCTACCGGACGATCTGCCACAACGGCGAGATCAACACGGTGATGGGCAACGTCAACTGGATGCGCGCGCGTGAGTCCGAGCTCTCGAGCGAGCTGTTCGGAGACGACCTGGCCAAGATCCTGCCGGTCGTGACGCCCGGCAACTCCGACTCGGCGACGTTCGACAACGTGATGGAGCTGTTGCTGCTCGCCGGGCGCTCCCCGGCGCACGCGGCGATGATGATGATCCCCGAGGCCTACCGCGATCGCGAGGACCTGCCCGCGGACCTGATCGGGTTCTACGCCTACCACGCGTGTCTGATGGAGCCGTGGGACGGACCGGCGTCGGTCGCGTTCACCGACGGACGCGTCGTCGGCGCGACGCTCGACCGCAACGGGCTGCGACCGGGACGCTGGGTGGAGACCGCCGATGGGCACGTCGTGCTCGGCTCAGAGACGGGCATGCTCGATGTCCCGCCGTCAGAGATCAAGCGGCTGGGACGGTTGCAGCCGGGCAAGCTGTTCCTCGTGGACCTGCAGCACGGGCGGATCGTCGAGGACGGCGAGGTCAAGCGCGCCCTCTCCACGCGCAGGCCCTACCGCGAGTGGTTCCAACGCAGCTCGGTGGCTCTCGATGAACTTGATCCCTCTGAACAAGTCACGATCTCCGACCAGCCCCTGCACCGTCGCCAACGCGCGTTCGGCTTTACCCAGGAGGATCTGCGCGTGCTGCTGACGCCGATGGCGCGCGACGGGGCCGAGCCGATCGGTTCGATGGGCAACGACATCTCACTGGCCGTCCTCTCCGACCAGGCGCCGCCCCTGTTCTCCTATTTCAAGCAGCTGTTCGCGCAGGTCACCAACCCGCCGATCGACCCGATCCGCGAGGAAATCGTGATGAGCCTGGAGACGACGCTGGGCAGTGAGCGCAACCTGTTCGAGGAGACGCCCGCGCACGCGCACAAGCTCGTGCTGGAGCGCCCGATCCTGCTCAACCGCGAGCTGGAGACGCTCAGGCACGTCTCGCACGAGCTTTTCAAGGCCACGACGATAGACATCACCTTTTCCGTCGCCGAGGGCGCAGACGGCATGCTCACGGCGCTGGATCGCGTGTGCGCGCAGGCGCACGACGCGATCTCCGAGGGCGTCAACATCATCGTGCTGTCCGACCGCTCGATCGGGCCGCGCCGCGCGCCGATCCCGTCGCTGCTGGCTGTGGCCTCCGTGCACCACCACCTCGTGCGTGAGGGCACGCGGTTGCGCGTGGGGATCGTGCTGGAGTCCGGCGAGCCGCGCGAGGTGCATCACTTCGCGACGCTGATCGGCTACGGCGCGAGCGCGATCAACCCGTATCTGATGTTGGAGACGCTCGACGAGCTGGTGATCGAGGGGCGGATCACGCCGGTGGGCGCCGACGCCGCGGGGCCGCCGCGGGGCGAGGAGCTGAACGCTCAGCTAGAGCAGGCGGCGCAGAACACGATCAAGGCGATCGGCAAAGGCCTGTTGAAGACGATCTCCAAGATGGGTATCTCCACGATCCAGTCCTACCGTGGCGCGCAGATCTTCGAGGCCGTCGGGCTAGAGCGCGAGCTGATCGAGCGGCATTTCACCGGCACCGCCTCGCGTATCGGCGGGGTTGGGCTCGATGTGCTCGCGCAGGAGGCGCTCGAGCGTCACGCGCGCGCCTACCCCGCGCCCGAGGATGACCTGCTGCCGGTCGGCGGGGTGTACGCGTGGCGACGCGACGGCGAGCACCACATGTGGAACCCCGAGACGATCGCGCTCGTCCAGCACGCGGTGCGTGCGGCCAACGGCAACGTCGCCGCGGCGCTGACCGGCGAGGCGCAGGCACTGGAGGAGGTGCGCTCCAGCGACGCGTACGCGAAGTATCAGCAGTACGCGCGAGCGATCAACGAGGATGCGGCACGCAAGGCGACCCTGCGCGGTCTGCTCGAGTTCGGCCCTCCCACCGGCGGCGCGGGCGCACGGGAGCCGATCGCGCTGCAGGAGGTCGAGCCGGCGAGTGCGATCGTGCGGCGCTTCTGCACGGGCGCGATGAGCCTCGGCTCGATCTCGCGTGAGGCGCACGAGACGCTGGCGATCGCGATGAACCGCCTCGGCGGTCGCTCGAACACGGGCGAGGGCGGGGAGGACCCCGCGCGCTTCACGCCAGACCCCAACGGCGACCGGCGGCGCTCGGCGATCAAGCAGGTCGCCTCGGGCCGTTTCGGGGTGACGATCAACTACCTCGTCAACGCCGACGAGCTGCAGATCAAGATGGCCCAGGGCGCCAAGCCGGGAGAGGGCGGTCAGCTGCCGGGCGGGAAGGTCGACGCTTACATCGGCTCGATCCGTCATACGACCCCGGGCGTGGGCCTGATCTCGCCGCCGCCCCACCACGACATCTACTCGATCGAGGACCTCAAGCAGCTGATCTACGACCTGCGCTGCTCCAACCCGCCCACCGACTCCTCGCCGGGAGCGCAGGTATCGGTCAAGCTCGTCGCCGAGGTCGGCGTCGGCACGGTCGCCGCGGGCGTCTCCAAGGCCAATGCCGACCGCGTATTGATCGCGGGGCACGACGGCGGCACAGGCGCCTCGCCGCTGTCCTCGATCCAGGCCGCGGGCGTGCCGTGGGAGATCGGCCTGGCCGAGACTCAGCAGACGCTGCTGCTCAACGACCTGCGCTCGCGCATCGTCGTGCAGACCGACGGCCAGCTGAAGACCGGGCGCGACGTCGTGATCGCGGCGATGCTCGGTGCCGATGAGATGGGTTTCTCCACCGCGCCGCTGATCGCCACTGGCTGCATCATGATGCGCGCCTGTCATCTGAACACCTGCCCGGTCGGCATCGCCACGCAGGATCCGGAGCTGCGCAAGCGCTTCAAGGGCACTCCCGAGCACGTCGTCAACTTCTTCTTCTTCGTCGCCGAGGAAGTGCGCGAGATCCTCGCCGCGCTGGGACTGCGCTCGCTGGATGAGGCGATCGGCCGCGTCGACCTACTGCACGCCCAGCCGGCGATCAAGCACTGGAAGGCGCGCGGGGTCGACCTAACGCACATCCTGACCCACATCGAGCTGCCCGAGGATGCTCCCAGGCGGCGCGTGCAACCGCCGCCGGCGGTGCTGGCCGACGCGCTGGACTGGGAGCTCGTGCGCCGCTCGGCGGGGGCGATCGAGCGCGGTGAACGAGTGCGCATCGAGCTGCCGATCCGCAACGTCAACCGCTGTGTCGGCGGGATCCTCTCCAGCCACATTGCCCGCGCGCACGGCGCGGTCGGGCTGCCGGAGGGCTCGATCGAGGTCGAGTTTGAGGGTTCCGCCGGGCAGAGCTTCGGCGGGTGGCTGGCCCCGGGCGTGACGTTCACGCTGCGCGGGGACGCCAACGACTACACCGGCAAGGGCCTCTCCGGCGGCGTGCTCGCGGTGCGCCCGCGCGAGGACATGGCGGACGAGTTTGTGGCCGAGGAGAATGTGATCGTCGGCAACACGCTGCTCTACGGGGCGACGGGAGGACGCGCATTCTTCCGCGGCCTGGCGGGCGAGCGCTTCGCCGTGCGCAACTCCGGCGCGTCGGCGGTCGTAGAGGGTGTGGGCGACCACGGCTGCGAGTACATGACCGGAGGGCGCGTGGTCGTGCTCGGCCCGACCGGACGTAACTTCGCCGCGGGCATGAGCGGTGGCGTCGCGTACGTGCTCGACGAGGACGGCAGCTTCGTCGAGCGCTGCAACATGGGCATGGTCGGGTTCGAAGCCCCGAGCCCCGAGGACGTCACCGAGCTGCGGGCGCTGATCGCAGAGCACGCCGAGCGCACGGACTCACCAGTCGCGGCCCGAGTCCTCGCGGATTTCGAGGGTCTTCTGCGGCGTGGGGCATTCGTGAAGGTGATGCCCCATGACTACAAGCGTGTGCTGGCCGAACAGGCCGCCGAGGCCGAGACCCCGTCACCGGCGGTCGCCGCCTGATGCGCAGGCTCATCGTCATGGACGCTCGTCGAATCTCGCCGCGTCCGCGTATCGCGCTCACGCCCGGCGGACGCTCCGCATACACACTCGGCACGGCGATCGGGGCGGCCGCCTGATGGGCAAACTCGGCGGCTTCCTGCAGATCGAGCGCCACGGGATCCCCTACCGGGACCCCGACGAGCGCGCGCACGACTACCGCGAGTTCCTCCTCACCCGTCCCACCGAGGAGCTGCGCGAGCAGGGCGCGCGCTGCATGGACTGCGGCGTGCCCTTCTGCCACAACGGATGCCCACTGGGCAACCTGATCCCCGACTGGAACGACCTCGTCTACCGCGACCGCTTCAAGGACGCGATCGCACAGCTACATGCCACGAACAACTTCCCCGAGTTGACCGGACGGCTGTGCCCCGCGCCGTGCGAGGCAGCTTGCGTGCTGGAGATCCGCGAGAACGACGCGGTCACAATCAAACAGATCGAGCTCGCGATCGTCGACCGTGCCTGGGATGAGGGCTGGATCGTGCCGCGCCCGCCCCGCCACGAGACCGGACAGTCGGTCGCCGTGGTCGGCTCGGGCCCGGCCGGCATGGCCGCCGCGCAGCAATTGCGTCGCGCCGGCCACAGCGTGACGCTGTTCGAGCGCGACGAGGCCGCCGGGGGGCTCGCGCGCTTCGGAGTGCCAGACTTCAAGATCGAAAAGCGGATCGTGCAGCGGCGCGTAGAGCAGCTCGTCGCAGAGGGCGTGGAGCTGCGCTGCGGCGTGGACGTCGGC